>JAFZLN010000122.1 GCA_017551465.1 Bacilli bacterium | reverse complement strand
GAACGATGCCTTGTTAAAAGAAGTCCATGACGCAATTAAAGATAATAAACCAGTGGCACTTGAATGGGCGGCTAAATATGAAGATGAATGGACACTTCATTTCTCCGTGGTTACTGCAATTGATTTAGGTAATGATAAAGTCACTATCTATAATCCATATGGTTATATTGAAAATATCGAAGTAAAAGAATTTGTGGATCGTACTTCCTTCAAAGCTTATAAAGGTATGCCATTATTCTATAACTATGCATTTGCCTTTGGCCTATTTGATAAGAACACGATTTTCTACGATAAATAGTAAATGAATAATAATCTAATAAAGAAATCACTCAACCGAGTGGTTTTTTATTTACATCTATATTTAATCCTTTATAATAAAAGGCACAAAGAATATACCGAAAGGATTATAAAGGTATGAAATATATAACCGTATTAGAAGCTAGTGAAAAATGGGGAATTAACGAAAGAAGAGTTCGTGCTCTTTTAAAAGAGCAGAGAATTGAAGGTGCAATTCTCAAAGGCCATAAGTACTTTATACCAGAAAATGCACCGAAGCCATTAGATCGCAGAATCAAGGGACAAAGGCTATTCGAAGATTCTCCTCTCAAAGATATAAATTTTGATTTTAAAAATTACCGTAAGCAATTTCCGACCGATGATGGATACTTCGGCCGTTACGGTGGTAGCTTTGTCCCTCCGAAATTACAAAAAGCCATGGATGAAATCTACTATGGTTATCAAACAATTGCTAAATCATCTAAATTCATCGCTGAACTTAGAGAAATTAGAAAGAACTATCAAGGTCGTCCAACACCGGTATATCACTGCCAAAACTTATCAAATTACTTAGGACGTGTACAGATTTACCTTAAAAGAGAAGACCTTAACCATGGTGGCGCTCATAAGTTAAATAACGCTATGGGACAAGCCTTATTAGCGAAATACTTAGGCAAGAAAAAACTCATTGCTGAAACAGGTGCTGGCAGTCATGGCTCTGCAGTCGCAATGGCGGCAGCGTACTTTGGTCTTAAATGCGATATTTATATGGGCGAAGTCGATATGGCTAAACAAGCCCCTAACGTTAAACGTATTGAAGTATTAGGCGCTAGAGTGGTGCCAGTAAGCTTTGGTACAAAGACACTGAAAGAAGCAGTGGATGCTGCTTTTGAAGCCTATATGAAAGAATATAAAGATGCTTTCTATGTCATCGGTAGTGCCGTTGGTCCTCATCCATATCCATTAATGGTTAGAGATTTCCAAGAAGTCATTGGTCGAGAAGCCAAAGAACAATTTTTAGAAATGACAGGTGAATTACCAGATATCGTTACTGCTTGTGTTGGTGGTGGAAGTAACGCCATCGGTATGTTTGAAGCATTCCTAGATGAACCAGTTAACATCGTTGGTGTGGAAGCCATGGGTACTGGAACAGAAATTGGTAAAAACAGTGCTACGATGACATTAGGTAAAGAGATGGTTTTACATGGATTTAACTCATACGTGCTACAAAATAAAGATGGCACACCAGGCGATGCCTATTCCATCGCCAGTGGCTTAGATTATCCAGGTGTTGGTCCAGAACATGCCTTCTTAAAAGATATTGGCCGTGTTAAATATGAATCCATTACTGACGATGAAGCCGCTGAAGCCTTCTTTCTCTTATCAAGATTAGAAGGTATTATTCCTGCTATTGAGTCAAGCCATGCCTTAGCCTATGCCATTAAATGTGCAAGAAACATGAAAAGTGGTTCAATTCTCGTTAACTTAAGTGGACGTGGCGATAAGGATATGGACTTTATGCTAGAGAAATATCCTCACATGTTCTTAGATGCTAAATAATTGTGTTTTTCATAAATCAAATTCTCATCCTTTCAAATAGGGCTACTTCGGTAGTCCTTTTTGTTGCATGCGCGCTCAATAAGTGACAAACTAATAGCGAGGATTTAAAACTATGAAAAAAATATTAGCTCGTTTAGCGCTTATTTCTTTTGCGCTCATCGCCAGTGCTTGTAACACAACTGGTTCAACTCAAGAATCATCAAGCAGTATTGAATCTGCTTCTTCTGAGTTATCGACCACTAGTGAACCAAGCACTTCTTCATCTGCTTTATCAACAAGTACAACTACAAGCAAAGACCCAAACATGATTGATAATCAACTTTATACCGAAGATGGTTTAAAGGTTTATTTCAAAGCACAGGGTGCGAGAATCGACAAAATCGAATATAAAAATAAACAAATCGCTAAAGACGGTTTTACCGTTGGCAGAGTCGCTAATCGTATTGCGGGCGCTAAATTTACCTTAAATGGTACTACCTATAACGTTAAAAAGAATGATGGCAATAACTCTCTCCATGGTGGTGGTAATTCATGGCAAGGACCATTTGCCACTGCAAACTGGACAAAGGTTGAACAAACATCCTCAATGATTAAATACAAAATCGTTTCTGCGGATAACGATAATGGTTATCCAGGTGAAATGACCATGTTCGTTACTTATACCCTTACTCAACAAGGCGAGCTATCAATTGAATACAGTGCGACAACCACAAAGGATACATTATGTAATCCAACAAACCACTTGTTCATCGATATCAACGGTAACGCTGACCGTCAATACAAGAACATTAATCTCCAAGTAAACGCTGATTACTATACTCCATTACAAAATCAAATCCCTACTGGTGCAGTTAACCCAGTTTCTGGCACACAATTTGACTATAAAGCTGAAAAAGCTTTTGATGGTGCAAAGAGCTATGATGATAACTATGTTTTAAATCATATCACCAATGGTGACACTATTAAGGCCGCTACATTAACTGGCACACAATTAGGTGTTAAAGTTGACGTTTATACCGATAGACCAGGCATGCAACTTTATAAAGATGGTAGTGGTAATATCTGTTTAGAAACACAAATGTTACCAGATGCTATCAATCATCCAGAATTTGATATCTATGGCACAACCATCTTAAGAGCGGGTGAAACATTCTCCTCTAAGACCACATATCATTTCAGTAAAGTAGGAGCGTAATATGAAGAAATTAACTTTGTTAAGCGTCGCGCTTTTCGCGCTTTTATCAACCGGTTGTAATCAAAACGAGAATTATGAATTTGTCGTTGATGATTTCAATGCTTGGCACACCTTTATCGAAGGTGAAAATTTCAACACTGATGGTTTAGAAGCGTATTTAAAAGGTACTAAAACTAAGAAACCTGTTGAGTTTGAAGTGGAGAATGGTGAGAATCTTACCATTGATCAAACCAGTGTCACCATTAAGAGTGGCGATTATACATACGAATATCCAATTACTGTGAAGAAGGAATATCACATCGCTTGTGTTGGCGATTCACTTACCGCTGGTCATATGTGGGCCAATAAATCTTACCCAACATATTTAAGCAATAAAGTGGATGGAAAATACAAAGTTGGTAACTATGGTGTGAACGGAATTAGTATCACTGGCTATGGTGGT
>JAFZLN010000121.1 GCA_017551465.1 Bacilli bacterium | reverse complement strand
GTTCATACTATAATCTCGATTCAACGAATTCTCTAAATTCTTCGACTTCACTAACAGTGTTTAATTTCGCCATGAAGAAGCGATCACCCATCGCACCACTTAGCACATGTGGGTAATAGCCATCCGCGGATAACTGATTACGATATTTAGCGAAGATTTCACTATCACTATGTTGATACCAAACACCATTTCTTCTAGAAGCGCACGCTGCATAGTATTTAGTCATATTTAAGTCTTGTCTATTTTCATCAAACGCCATGACATCCGCCCAGATTTGATAGCAGTTAACAGATTGTGAGAAGTTAATTAAGTCAGGAGTAAATCCACCCGCAGGTCTCATGTTAGTTTCAAGAGCGACAATGTCGCCTTTTTTGCCAACATTTTTAGCGGCTTTACTTAACCTAAAAAACTCAAGATGAAAGAATCTTTTCTTAACGTCAAAAGCTTTGACAACATTTTGGCCAATTTCTAATAAATCACTTGGCACTTTCTTAAGGGTGTAATAGAAGAGGTCTTTTCCTTCTTTAACAACATCCGCAACAGAAGGTGGGAAGAAGTTAGAAGCGCAGAAAACAACATTGCTGTTACTATCACATATGCCATCAAATGAAATAATGTCACCAAATAGGAATTGTTCACAAATATATGTGATCCAGGGTTCTTTTGTGGCAAAGAAATTATCTAACTGTTCTTCATTATCAATTTTATAGTCGCCAGCAGCGCCTACACCGATATCTGGTTTAATGAAAATAGGATAACCTACTTTATCAACAAAGTCTAAAACAGATTTTTTATCGGTAACCATCACAAAATCAGCGACTCTTGCGCCGCCTTTGCGGTAGTATTCTTTCATTAGTGATTTGTGCTGCCAATACTTTAATTCTTCTGGTCTCACACCATTTGGAATATTAAAAATTTGTCTGAGTTCAGCGTCTCTACTGAGCCAGTATTCATTATTACTTTCAAGGTAATCGATTTGACCATAGCGGTCAGTAAATAATTGAACAGCAGCCTTTTGCTCTTCAAAGTTTTCCAAACTACTACAGCAGTAATAGTCATCCAAACATGTCTTAAGTTCCCATGCTAAACGTTCATACGGGCAGTCTCCCACACCCAAGACGCGGAAGCCATTAATCTTTAAGGCTTCAGCAAACATGTAGTAAGTGTCTGGGAAGTTTGGGGAAATTAAGACAAAGTTTTGCATAGCTACCTCTTGAACAATTTATTTACTGCTTTATTGAGTGGGTTCAATCTTGGATAAATCTTCAAGTAGATTTCCTTATAAATTTGGTCGTATCTCTTGTGATTTTCCATATTTGGTTTGAACACAGTGGAGATGTTGGTCATGTGGGCTACTGCGTCATGGATATCTTTGAATTCACCAACTGCGGTGAATGTCGCAATAGCAGCGCCTAATGATGTTGATTCAATTGTTTGCACTCTAGCGATTTCTAAGCCAAAGATATCCGCGGTAATTTGGCAGATTTCATCACTTAATGATCCACCACCAGAGATTCTTAATGATTTAACTTTTTGTTTTTGGGCTTTTTGAATACTTTCTAAGCCTTCACGTAAGGCGAACGCAATGCCCTCCACGATTGCACGATAGATGTGTTTACGTGTATGGACACTAGAGTAGCCCACCATCGCGCCTTTCGCTAATGGGCGGGCAAGGCCTGGTCCCCAATATGGTTGAAGAATTAATCCATCAGAACCGACATCAACGTCATTAATCCATTGGTCTAGAATTGCTTCAATTGGTTTTTCTTTCTCTTTCGCTTCTTTTTCTAATTCGCTAGCGAATTCACTCGCGAACCACCTGAGCATCCAATACCCACGATATATCTGCACGTCTAGGTTGTACAAATTTGGGACTGCGGCAGCGTAGGCAGGTAAGAACGGTTCTGGTTCATGAAATTTTGGATTGCTAACTTCAATTGTGCACGCTGTGCCATATGAGAGCGCACCAATATCAGGTGTAAGACAACCTAAACCGATTGTTTCACAGCCTTTATCACTACCAGTAGAAATTAATTTAAGTCCTCTTGGTAAGCCGCATTCTTTAGCGATTTCATCAGATAAGCGACCAATGACTTCGCCTGGTTTAACCACGCGTGGAAGCATACTGTTTGGAATACCAAAGATTCTGCCCTTCATAGCGCCTTCTTTGTACCACTCTGACTTTTTATAGTTGAGTGGATAGTGACCAGTTAAGCCACCAGGAGAATCCGCTAACTCACCAGTTAAGCGGTAATTAATATATGTGGAAATATTGACGTACTTTTTAGTTTTAGCCCAGATTTCTGGTTCGTTTTCTTTAATCCAATGTGCCATTGTACGTGTACGGTTCATATCAACCGTGTCCTTCATACCCACGAGCTTGAATAAGAAACGATGGAAAGCAGGAATCTTTTCTTTGGCTTCCGCTAAACGTTGGTCCATCCAAAGGATGACTGGTCTTAATGGTTTATTGTTTTCATCTAATAAAACAGCGGAATCTCTGAATGTGGTAACAGTCATACCGGCAATGTTATCAAAGTTCTCAACACATTCTTTGCTGAGCTTCTTAAGACATTCGACTAAATTATCCCAATAGAAATCCGCGAATTGCTCTGCATAACCAGTTTTTAGAGCAAAGGATACAGGTTCATAAGCTTTTTTTGATAGATATACTATTTCACCAGACTTATTGATCAAAGCGGTTCTAACAGATTGGGTTCCAAAGTCTAGTGTTAGTACTAATGGATTGTCATTCATGTTTTTTTCTCCTAAAAACGATAAGGTCCATTCTTTCTTTATAGTTTATACGAAAAAGAACGAAGAAACACTTTTTTTCACAAAAAAGTATGCATATTTGCGCATGTGTGATAATATTTAAGCGCTGTGAGGAGACTCACAAAGACCTGCAGGAGGATTATTATGGCAGAAAAGAAATATGTCTACCCTTTCGATGAAGCCTATGGTTTAGGAAAAGAATTATTAGGCGGTAAGGGTGCCGGCTTAGCGGAAATGAGCCACATTGGTGTCCCAGTTCCAGAAGGTTTTACAATCACCACTGAAGCATGCACACTTTACTATGAAAGTGGTAAAGAAATCCCAGCATTTGTCGTCGATCAAATTTTCGAAGCTGTTAAAGGTATCGAAAAGAAAACAGGCAAGACATTTGGTGGAGACAAGAATCCATTATTAGTGTCTGTGCGTTCTGGCGCGAGAGTCAGTATGCCAGGTATGATGGATACCATCTTAAATTTAGGTTTAAACGAAACAACATGTGCCGCGATTGCTAGAGAAACAAATAACGAACGTTTCGCAATGGATAGCTATCGTCGTTTCATTCTTATGTTCACAAACATCGCAAAAGGTCACCCACGTGATGACATGGACAAGATGTTAGATGACTTAAAGAAAGCAAATGGCTACAAATTAGATACAGAAGTCACTGCTGAACAATTAAAAGACTTAGTGGCTAAATACAAAGAATACTACAAAAAGACATTCGGTGAAGAATTCCCAACTGATCCAAAAGTTCAATTAATGGAAGCTGTCGCAGCCGTCTTCAGAAGCTGGGACAACCCAAGAGCGAACGTTTACCGTATGATGAACAACATCCCATATTCATGGGGTACTGCTGTTAACGTTCAATCAATGGCTTTCGGTAACAAAGGTGAAACATCCGGTACAGGTGTTGCGTTCTCACGTAACCCAGGTACAGGTGAAAAAGTTATCTCCGCTGAATACTTACCAAACGCTCAAGGTGAAGACGTCGTCGCGGGTATCCGTACACCTCTCCACATCGATGAATTAAAAGCTCGTATGCCAGAAGTTTACGAACAATTCGTCAAGACCATTAAATTAATGGAAAACCACTACCGTGATATGCAAGATATGGAATTCACCGTTGAAGACGGTAAATTATACTTCTTACAAACACGTAATGGTAAGAGAACCCCAGCCGCTGCTTTAAAGATCGCTTGCGATTTAGTGGACGAAGGTTTAATCGATGAAAAAGAAGCTGTCTTAAGAAT
>JAFZLN010000120.1 GCA_017551465.1 Bacilli bacterium | reverse complement strand
ACGAGTTTAGTCATATACATACAGCCGACGGTGATTCTTTCATCGAATCTTTCACCGGTTGTACCATCATAAAGAATGGTTTTACCATCTTTATCCATCTTGGCTTTTTCCATCATCTCGAAGATTTCTTCATTGGTAATACCATCGAAAACTGGAGTGGCAATCTTATAGCCTAATTGTTTTAAGGCATAGCCTAAGTGGACTTCAAGAATTTGACCGATATTCATACGAGATGGAACGCCTAATGGTTTGAGCATGATGTCAACTGGTGTACCATCTGGAAGGAATGGCATATCGCATTCTGGCAAGATACGGGAAATAACACCCTTGTTACCATGACGACCGGACATTTTATCACCTTCAGAGATCTTTCTCTTTTGGACGATATAGACACGGACGACTTCGTTGACACCTGGAGGTAATTCAACGTCTTTGGATTTGCCTTCACGTTTGAAAATCTTAACGTCAAGAACGATACCAGCACCACCGTGAGGGACACGCAAGGAGGCATCTTTACCTTCATTGGTCTTTTCACCAAAGATGGCCATTAATAATTTGCCTTCTGGAGTTGGTTCGCTTTGGCCACGAGGAGTGACTTTACCGACTAAGATGTCGCCTTCTTTCACTTCTGCGCCTGGAACGATAATACCACGTTCGTCTAAGTTAGCTTTAGCAGCTTCGCTGACGTTTGGAATATCGCGGGTGATTTCTTCATCACCTAATTTTGGAATGCTTCTGCATTCGAGTTCATATTTTTCAATATGGATACTTGTATAAACGTCATCTTTAACTAATCTTTCAGACATAATAACGGCGTCTTCATAGTTGTAACCGTTCCATGTCATGAAGGCGATGGTGACGTTTTGACCTAAGGCAAGATCACCGTTTTGCATGGCTGGACCATCAGCGATGATTTGACCTTTCTTAACTTTTTGACCAACTTTAACGATACTTGTTTGGTTGATACATGTACCTTGGTTGGATCTTTCGAATTTTTGAAGTTGGTAAATTCTTGGTTCATTACTACCCTTTTCAGTGATTTCAATGGTGCGGGAATCGGTATAAGTGACGGTACCATCTTCCACGGCGACCACAGCTAAACCAGAGTCACGGGCAATTTGATGTTCAAGACCAGTACCAACAAATGGCGCGTGTGGTCTTAATAATGGTAAGGCTTGACGTTGCATGTTAGAACCCATAAGGGCACGCATTGTATCGTCGTTTTCGAGGAATGGGATACAGCCCGCAGCGATGGAAACGATTTGTTTTGGGGAAACGTCGACATAGTCGACATCTTCTCTACTAGCCATAACGTTTTCACCTTTATAACGGGCGATAACTTGTTCATCGAGGATTGTGCCATCAGCATCAAGATTGATGTTAGCTTCAGCGATAACATAGTCCCATTCTTCATCAGCGGATAAATAAACGGAATCTTCTGGTTCGCTTAAGACACGGCATGTAGCCTTATCCACGCGTCTGTATGGAGTTTCAATAAATCCATATTTATTAATTTTCGCGTATGAGGCGAGGTTGTTAATTAAACCGATGTTTTGACCTTCAGGTGTTTCAATTGGACAAATACGACCATAGTGAGAAACGTGAACGTCACGAACTTCAGTACTAGCTCTATCTCTAGTTAAACCACCAGGACCTAAAGCGGATAATCTTCTCTTATTGGTTAATTCAGCGAGAGGATTGGTTTGATCCATGAACTGTGATAATTGAGAGGATGCGAAGAATTCTCTAATACTCGCAGATAATGGACGTGGGTTGATTAAGGCTTTTGGTTTGACATTGCCTAAATCAGAAATGGACATCTTTTGTTGGACGGTTTTAACCATTTTGGCTAAGCCTAAACGGAATTGGTTTTGAATCAATTCACCGACACAACGGATACGTCTATTACCTAAATGGTCGATATCATCGGTATCACCGAATCCATCCATGACATTTAAGAAATAGGAGAAACAGGCGAAGATGTCACTGATTGTCACATAAGAAGCTGTGCCATTTAAGTCTGTACCAACAATGTTACAAACTTTCTTTTCACGATCGTTGTTGTAGACTTTGACAATGTTGACAATGCCATGGTCATCAAGCTTATCGTTGACTTTGAGTTTCTTCATGTGGGCACCCTTTTCGAAGAAGTCTTCATCTCTTAATGCGTCGACATCAGCGGCGGTTAAGGTGTAGCCTTTCTTGAAGCGGAGTTCACCGTCAGCGTCGACGAGGTTTTCCGCGAGGGTACGACCAGTTAATCTGTTATACACGCCAAGTTTCTTAATGTATTTAAAGCGGCCTGCTCTACCTAAGTCATAGTGTTTACCATCGAAAAATTTTTGTACTAAGAAATTGATAGTACCTTCTTCAGTAACTGGTTCACCTGGTTTCATCTTTTTGAAGATTTCCACTAAGGCTGCTTTAGCAGTTTTGATCTTTTGATCATCATCTTTAGCTAAAGTAACTTTGAGGGCTTCGGATTCGCCAAAGAGTTTTAAAATGTCATTATTTTCTTCTAAGCCTAATGCTCTTAAGAATGTTGTGGCATTTAACTTTCTTTGTCTATCGATACGGACACTTAATAAATCTTTAGTGCCACTTTCGAATTGTAACCAAGTACCACGACCAGGAATGAGGTCTGCTTCGTAAGTAACTTTGCCTGTCTTTATATCTTTTGTTAAAGACATGTATGCGCCTGGGGAACGAACTAATTGGGAAACAATAACACGTTCAGCACCATTGACGATGAATGTACCAGACTTGGTCATTAATGGGAATTCACCCATATAGACTTCGGATTCTTGGATTTCACCTGTGTCATGGTGAGTTAAACGTAACATGACGTAAATAGGCGCACTATAGGTGAGGTCCTGAGCTTTACATTGTAAGAATGTATGCTTTGGTTCACCAAAACGAATTGAGACGTAGTCAATTGATAATGTATTTGTGTAGTTAACAATTGGGAAAGATTCTCTGAAGACTTCGTCTAATCCTTTTTCCTTAAACTCTTCGTATGATTTAGTTTGGATTTCAACAAGATTTGGTAAAGGTAATTTGCCAGAGATCTTACTGTAATCGTAACGATCATTGTTGAGTTTGTTTAAGTTCTCAATATTTCTAATCATATAATGGCTCCTTTTGCTTACTGTTTGCTCTTAACTGCACGGTAGATGTAGTAACCTTTATCACGCTTCAAGAGAGTGACATTACCGAAGATAGTTTCGATATATCGACTAGCACTTTCTGCGCCTTGGGCTTTTCTAATCACGATGTACAAAGAGCCGCCATCAATTAAATATTGCTTTGCCTCCTCATACATGCGGTAAGTAACCGTCTTACCCGCACGAATCGGTGGATTAACAACAATTGAATCATATGGTCCTTCAATCTTTTCATAGATGTCACTTTGAAGGATAGTGACTCGTGGGCTTAAGTTTAGTACTCCCGCGTTGCGTTCACATAGCGCAACTGCGCGCGGATTAACATCAGCAAGAGTAATTCTTGCTTCTTCATGGGCTTTGGCAAGAGTTAAGCCAATCGTGCCATAGCCACAACCTAAATCGAGAATGTGTTTTCCTAAGTCGAGGGGTAGTAAGACCTTAAGAAAGGCATAACTACCCGCATCGACATTATTCTTAGAAAATACACCATTATCAGTGAGTAATTTCATAGTGATGCCATTAATTTCAAAGTTGATCTCTTTGATGTTTGATACAAGATTGGGATCGTCTTGAAAATAGTGGCTCATTAGGCGAAATTACCCCCTAAAAATGAAATTTGGAACTTACTTAACTTCGACTTCTGCACCAGCGGCTTCGAGAGCTTTCTTGTGTTCTTCAGCTTCGACTGGGGAGATGTGTTCTTTGACTGGAGCTGGAGCAGCGTCAACTAACTTCTTAGCATCCATT
>JAFZLN010000119.1 GCA_017551465.1 Bacilli bacterium | reverse complement strand
TTTTGCCTGTGCTGCATTCTTCTTTTTTGCGCTCAACCCACTCTTCCCCATCTCGTGTGCAGATGTGGTAAAGGATTCTCTATTTTCTTTCTTATTTGTTTTCTTTTTAGCAGAGATTTCAACACAGATTACATCTCCGCCATATTCTTCAGCAATAACATCATGTTGCATGAGTTCATTTTTAACTCTTTCTGGATCAGCACCTGGCTTATCCATTTTGTTAATAGCAACGATGATTGGAACACCCGCTGCTTTAGCGTGGTCGATAGCTTCAATTGTTTGTGGCATAACACCATCATCAGCGGCAACCACTAAGACAACGATATCAGTGACACCAGCACCTCTAGCTCTCATTTGGGTGAAAGCTTCGTGTCCTGGAGTGTCAATAAAGGTAATCTTTTGACCATTGATTTCTTTTTGGTAAGCACCAATTTCTTGAGAGATGCCACCGAATTCACCTTCGACAAGATTAGAGTTTCTAATCGCATCGATGAGGGTAGTTTTACCATGGTCAACGTGACCCATGATGGTCACAACTGGAGGTCTTGGTTTTAACTTACTTGGGTCGTCGTTAATTTCGACGTCTTCAAAGTGTTCAGCAGCGACGATAACTTTCTTTTGGAAGTCATAGCCAAACTCTAAACAGACAAGGCCAATTAATTCGTCATCAAGAATTGTGTTGATGGTGACCATCTTGCCTTGCATGAAGAGGAATTTAATCACATCACCAATTGGGACATTAATGGTTTTTGCGAGTTCACCCGCGCTGATAGCACCTGTGTAAACGAAGACACCACCATTAACTTTTGATTTGCTACGATCGCTTTTAACTTTTGTTGAAACGTTAGTCTCACGAGCGGAGTAATTATTTTTGTTATTCTTTGCCATCAACAACACCTTCTTTCTTATAATAATTTCAATAATTCGTCATAGATTGCTTGGCAATCACTGACTTTTAAATGTCTTTCAATTACGGCTCTTTTCTTACCAAGAAGGATTATATCCTTATCTTTGGTTAGATAGCAGCCACGACCTTGTACTTTATATGAGGAATCAATCTTTATTTCGTGATTAGGAGTCTTAACTACTCTAAACATCTCTTCCCGGGATAAAGCTTTTCTAGTAACGATGCAAGTTCTAGTAATTACTTTGTTCATTATCTACCGTCATCGTCGTAGTATTCGTCATAATCATCGTAGTCAATATCGTCGTCTTCGACTTCATCTTCATATTGATCTTCTTCTTCGATTTGACGAAGTTCTTCTTCGGTATAAATAGACATTCTTTCACCTGTAGCGATGACTGGTTTTTCTTCGTCTTCAGGTTCATCTTCTGCCTTTTTATTGTTCTTCTTAAAGGACTTTTTAGCGCCTTTATTTGCTTTACGAGCGCTTTCGTCTGCGAGGGATTTTTCAAGGTCTTCGATAGAAGTTGTTGTTTTAACCTCTTTACGTTCTTCCTTGACTTCCTCTTTAACTTCAGGAGCCGCTTCAACTTTGACTTCTTCAACTGGCTTTTCTTCCACGGCTGGAGCTTCTTCAACTTTAGTTTCAACGACTGTTTCTTTCTTTTCAACTTCGTTTTCTAAAGCTTCGTTTAAATCAGCATTGTCTTCAGCGGTAGCTTCTTCTTCATAGACACGGTCTTGAGGAGCGACATAGCCTTCTGGTAAGCCACGTAAAACACTTGGTTGAGCAAGTTCTTCGCTGGCTTTCTTGGCCAAAATAAGTTCGGCTTTCTTGGCGTTTTCTTCGGCTGTAGCTTCTTCAAGAGAAATGTATTCAAGACCTTCTTCAGCGGCCATGGTTTCTGTCTTAACATCGATGTTGTAACCAGTTAATTTAACGGCTAAACGGACGTTAACACCACGACGACCAATCGCTAAAGAGAAGGAATCATCATTAACAATGGCGATCGCACTCTTGTTTTCTTCATCAACAACGGCACCCACAACACGTGCTGGTTTGAGGGCTTCCATGATGAACAAAGCGGTGTTATCGGAGTATCCGATAATATCAATCTTTTCTTTATTTATACCACCATTACCTAATTGGCTGACAACCTTTTGGATTCTAGCACCATTGCTACCAATACAGGCACCAGCTGGGTCGATGGTTGGGTCTTTGCTATAAACGGCAACTTTGCTTCTTTCACCAGCTTCACGAGCGACGGCTTTAATTTGGACTGTGCCATCGTAGATTTCACTGATTTCTTCCGCTAAGATGCATTTTAAGAAACCTTCTTTACTACGGGAAACAACAATGTGTGCACCTTTTGTGCCACTAGCAACGTCATCGACGTAAATTTTAATTGTTTCACCAACGATAAATCTTTCATCACCAATTAATTCTTTCTTTGGTAAGAAGACGGACGTTTTCACAATGTTGACACTGATACCACGATCATCAACTTTTTCAACCTTACCAGTGATGATAGTACCAATTTTGTCTTTAAATGTTTCGTAAAGAATGCTCTTTTCTGCTTCGGCGAATTTTTGTTTGAGCATGCTCTTAACGCTCATCGCTGTCGCTTTCTTTAATTCATCAATAGTTGCAGGAATGACAAATTCATCACCGGCTTTATACTTTTTAGATTTGTCGGCGTCATTTGCGTCTTGCACACTGATTTGTAAGAAATCGTCTTCAACTTCGTCAACGACCGCTTTAACTTGACACATATCAATAATGCCTTTTTCTGGGTCAATATTGACACGGACATCTGCGTCGTCACCACCGAGTTGTTTGCGATAAGCTTTGATAAGTGATTCTTGTAACATGTCAAGAATCGTGTCTTTGCTAATTCCCTTGCTAGCTTCAATTTCTTCTAAAGCCGCAATGAATTCTACTGCGTTCATAGCCATAATTTTTACTCCTTAAAATTTAATCGCTAAACGTATTTTATAGATATTGCTTTTCAATACCTCTAAATCAATACTTCTGGTCTTTTGACGGTAGGTAATGATGATTTTATCATCATCAACTTCCTTTAAATCACCTTCATAGATGTTTTCACCTTTGATTGGATTAACTAAATGGACATTGACATATTTACCAACGTAGGCATTAAGTCTTTCCACTTTTAATGGTTTTTCTGCACCTAAGGAAGAGAGATCTAAAGTATATGGTTTTTCAAATGGATTAAGTTCATCGAGATAAGCGTTTAATTCGTTAGTGACTTCGACAATCATATTCATATCGATTTCACTTTCCTTATCGACAACGATACTTAATGTGTCGTTACCAAAACTAAATTCCACTAGTTCATAACCAATGGCGTTTAATTTTGCTTCGATGAGTTTCTTTAATTCGTTTAGTACCATAGCCTTCAAAAACAAAGAGTGGCTGCTTGGCCACTCTTATTCAGAGTATTTACTACTTAGCTCGCGCTAAATAGCATACTCATTATACGTGAAATTACGCGTATGTAAATAGTTTTTATTTTTTGTCAAAATCGAAGGCTTTGATGTGAATCGATTTTCTCTTACTTTTTGGATAGGTATCAATCCATTTTTCTCCATCATATTTCTTCAAGCTATCTTCACCAAAGAATAAGCGGCAGAAACCTTCAATGTCATTGAATGAATAGAGTTTATGTCCTTCGAATGTATATTCTTTGAAAGGATAAATCATTTCTTTAGGAAATAGGTTCTTCTTTTGGCTAGGAAATGGGAGTAAAGGGGTTTGCGTGACGTATGGAGCGGTTTTATACATCTCTGCATATTTCTTTTCATCCGTTTTCATTTTGGCTTTTAATTTAAGCGGATCGTGATTAAACATATAGTCTTGAATAAAATAACTAATCATTCTTCTTCTACTTTTGTTAAGTAGTTTTCTATGGGTTCTCGCATCAGGAATACCCACTAAAGCCACCATATCCACAAAGAAACCATCAGAAGAATGGATTCTATCAGGTAGACGCTTATGGTTATAATCAAGCATTGTTGGGCCGTTTTTATTTTTAACTTTGAAAGTTGGTTGTAATAAGTTATAGCGCTTATCAATTTCATAAGCATCGACGACAAATTCAGGCTTTAAGTCTTTTTTAAAAGCTTCCACTAAACGGTCTAAATCTTCATAGTTAAAGACAATATCAGCATCATCGTCCCAAGGGATAAAGCCTTGGTAGTTATAGATGCCTAGAGCGCTTCCAAATGATAAAGCGTAAGGAATGTTATTTTTACGGCAAATACGGTCAATCTCAAGAATAATTGGAAGAATGACTTCTTGGACTTCGTTTATATAATAGACCTGGCCATTTTTATCGGTGCCTAAAACATATTTCTCTTGATCGATAACGTATTCTGATTTCATAGTAATTAATAATTTAATTAATGCTTAGGATTAACGTTTATTCTACCATCAGTACATTTGATGGTTTTTGTGCCTGATTTAGAAAGCCAGTTACTACCTCTTTTCACGCATTTCCATCTTTCAACTGTGCCGTTAAAAGTAATGCTTGTTAATTTAGGAGTATTGAAGAAGCAGTTAAAGCCAATTTCTTGTAAACTGCCTGGTAAGGAAACAGATGTTAAATTTACACAGTTAGCAAAAGCTGAACTACCTAATGAAGCGATACCTTCAGGAATCGTCGCATTAGTAATTTCTGTATTCTTAGTGTACGCTCTATCACCAATGGTGATAACTGAATTAGCGCCACTATTATTTACTGGTTGTTGTTGGGGCTGTTGCTCTGGTTGCCGGGGATTGGGCATTGGTTGAGTTTTAGCAAATGTAACGATGCCTTCTTCGTCATCGTCATCATCGTCGCTTTTTCTCTTACCACGAGACATCGCTATGCGATCCTTAAAGCCCGCCCTCCAAATAATCGATAAAATAATACAAACTACGAATAAAGCGCCTAAGATGATTAAGAACTTCATATCGAAGTTAATGGCAATCGTATCATCAGTTCCGTTAGCGGCTTGTATTTCTCCAATGATTTGTTGATAGAAGAAGAAATACATGAAGATTAAGCCAACGTTTGCCGCGAAGAACCAGAAGATTAACCACGCGAAAGTCTTAATACCACCTGGGTGATTGCTCTTACCAAAAATTAACATTATGAACACTAATAAGAATTCCACAACGGCAAAGATGGCCACTAGGGCAAATAAACCACCAAAGGCTAATTCAATGTATTGATGAAAGTTAAATATAACTTTTAATGCTTCATTAGTTGGTTGAGTAGAACCAAAATATTCTAAGAATGTGTCGTATTTTGGTTGGAACTGTTGCGTGACAGTTGGCAAATATTGCCTCACTGTAAAGCCGACGAATTCTAAGCCAGTAAATGTTGGCGATATGGTCGGATCTACACTACCATTCACTGAGAACGTGAACATTGGCATCAAAACAAAAGCGGCTAAGCCAGCAAGAACGGCTAAACCGAATATAACATAGATGAAAGTTGCGATACCGTGAGGGCGATATGTCTTAACCCCTCTTCTTCTTTTGCTTTTTGCCATAATATTCAAAAACAGGTTAATACCAATTATACGGGTTTTTAATGATAATTAAAGATATTTATTAATCTAGAAGTTCTTTTAATGAACGAATTCTTAGATACTCTGTATTAGGATATTCGTTGTCCCTATCGAGCAAAATTGGAACAATGCCCGCTTTTGTAGCGGCAACACAATCATTAAGTGAATCACCGACATAGCAGACGTCTTTCTTATCGCCTTGATAGTTAAGCATTTCTAAAGCTTTTAATAATGGACTTGGATCAGGCTTTGGAATAGGCGCTTCTTTATTACCCACTATTTCCTTAAAGAAATCCTTTTGCATATCAAACTTCTTTAAGACGTCTCTAACGTGAGTGGCGTGATTACTGGTCACAATACCTAAATCCGCTTCAGACATTCTTAAATCAATGATGGTATCGTATGTATCATCATAAATATCAGTGAGATTAACACTCTCTTGTGAGTTCACGTAATAGTTGATATCTTCGATGAAGGAACGATATTTTTCCTTTGGAAAACCTAAACGTTTATAACTATCAGGACTTGGTTCACGAGTAAAACCTAAAATATCATCTTCATTTACTTGGTAACCTAAATTCTCATAGGCTTTTTTGAAGACGTATTTTGAGGATGGAAGCGTATCAAATAAAGTTCCATCAAAGTCAAATAAATATAACTGAAACTTTTGCATTTAATTAGTCCGCGAGTGAGCCCATTGGATCCCATGGTTTTAAGACAATGGCTTTACCTTCAAGGGCTTTTAATTCTTCTTTGTTTAAATATTTCTTATCGACAACCGCTTGATAGACAAATTGGTCAAACCAAGAAGCCGACATCATATAGTAACCATCTTTAGCGCGATCTTTACCCCAGGAGTTTTCAATCTTCCATTTGCTTGGAATTCCTTCTTTGAAGGAAACACCGGTGATACACATCGCATGG
>JAFZLN010000118.1 GCA_017551465.1 Bacilli bacterium | reverse complement strand
TTAACCACTGTCCCATTAATTGTTATCGTTCTTGGCTTCTTAGTGGCCCGCTTTATTGGCAAATTTGGCGGTTCTTTCTTAGGCTCTTTAGCCACAAGACAGCCAAAAGATACCAGAAAGTATTTAGGTTTAGGTCTTATACCTCAAGCTAGTGTGGCAATTGCTTTAGCAACATTAGGCGCTAGAGCGCTTACCACTAACAATATGGAAGATGAAGCCACATTGGTGATGACAGTTGTTTTAGCCTCATCCATTATCTTTGAAATTATTGGTCCAGCATGCGCTAAGTTAGGTTTATATCTTACTAAGTCATATGGACATGATGATATTAACGAAGCTGCACCAGAAAGCGCTGTTAAAGATGCGATTGTTAACGATGAAGGCTCATCTAAAGAAATTGATCTTTTAGCCGCGCAAATCAAGCACATATCCGATGAAATTCCACCATTAGGTGTAGAAGAAGCAAATGAACAAGCCTTTACCGAGGCTGCTGAAGAATATGAAAACGAAGTCTTTATTCGTAACCATAGAGGCTTCATTAATCGTAAATAGGAGGATTATTTATGACACCATTAGTTTTAGTCGATGCTGCTAACGAATTAGCCGCTCACGATCCAATTGACATCTTAACAAGAGGTTGGTTAAGCCAATTCAATATCTGGACAATCATTATTAGATTAGCCTTAGCCTTTATTATCGGTGCCTCTTTCGGCTTTGAAAGAAGTAGAAAGAGACATACAGCAGGTTTTAGAACATTTACCTTTGTAGCGTTGTTCTCCACAATTGCCGCGTTACTTGACGTCTATTTCTCCGCGAACTATGGTGAAATCATCCCAGCTATTACAACCGCTGTTGTTTTAGGTGGTGCGATTATCTCTGGCAATACCCTTCTTTATTCCTCTAAGAACCAAATTAAAGGTTTAACAACCGCTGTAGCCTTATGGCTAACCGCAATTATTGGTGCTTGTTTAGGTGCAGGTTTATATACCGCTGCAATCATTGGTGTTGTTCTTGCCTTCATCACATTAAGCGCTATGCCAAGAATTGAAGTCTACATGAAGAATAAGAGCAATCACTTTGAAATTCATTTAGAGCTCAAAAACAGAAACGATTTAGTGAATTTTACTGGTGTCATTCGTAAACTCGGACTCAAGATTACTGATATTGAAGCTAACCCAGCTTATAACAACACAGGTCTTGGTGTTTATACCGTTTCAATCACAATCAACTCTAAAGAGTTAAAAAAATACAAGACACATGCAGAAATTATTGAAGCTTTATCAACTTTAGACTACATTAATTGTATTGAAGAAATCGATTAATCATGAACAAAGACATTAATCTCATCTACGGAAAGAATCCTGTTATAGAAGCCATCAACGCAAAAAAGGCGTTGAAGGTTTTTCTTGTCTATAACTTTTCTGACCAAAAAGTTCTTAATCTCATTAAGGAAAATAAACTCCCAGTAGTGAATGTTTCCCCTAATGAAATGGAAAAGATGGCTAATGGTGGTGTTCACCAAGGCTTAGCCGCTGAACTTAAACCTTATCAAACAGTTTCTTTAGAGGAAATCATTGCTAAGGCTAAAAAGAAAGAAAAGAAGATTATTGTCATGCTTGATAACATTGAGGATCCACATAACTTAGGTGCAATTTTAAGAAGTGCGGATGTCTTTGAAGCCTCTGGCGTTGTTTTACCAAAGCACAATTCCGTGTCTTTAAACGCCACAGTGGCAAAGACAAGTGCGGGTGCTATTAACTATGTTCCAGTCGCAGTTGTAAATAACCTCAATCAAGCAATTAAACAGTTGAAAGAAGAAGGGTATTGGGTTGTCTCCACAGATGGTAGCGCAACCATTTCATATTCTTCTCTTAAATACGATTTCCCAGTAGTAGTGGTCATAGGCAGTGAAGGAAAGGGCGTTTCGTCTTTAGTTCTGAAGAATTCCGATTATGTGGTCAAGATTCCTCAATTCGGTCACGTGAACTCTTTAAATGCTTCCGTCGCAGCCGGCATTTTGTTAGCGGAGGTGCATAAAACGAATATCTAAACTGAGAAAGGATATACGTTATGCTCCCTAAACTTAAATCCTATAATCGTTTACTGGACGAACACCTACATATTTTAATCACTCAAGGCAATCATGAAGCCTATCTGCGGTTAGCAAAACGCTACAAGAAATATTTCGAAGGTTTAACTTGCGAAATCATAGAACAATATCCAAAGTCCGGAGTTTCTTTTAAAGAAATCATGGCAATTTGTGGACAATCATTTCCTGAAATCGTTAAGAAATACGATTCATCACGATTGTCTTGTTTCTTTGTCTTTTGGCGAGAAACTTGTTCAAAAGGAATTATGGATTATTTATTAGAGAATTCATATCTCGCAAACGCGGCAACGTTTCGCGGCTTCGTGACGTTTGATGAAGAGTTAGATGAAAGAAGATGTGCCTATGATCGACTAGCGGAATTTGATGATAATCATATCGACGCTAGACGAGTGGAAATGCTAAGAAGATTAATTAACGAACATAAAGACGAATTTAAGAATCATGAATTCGCTATTTTAACGTTGATGTTGGATGGTTATGACCTCAATGAATTAGAACATACTGGCATTATAAGTAAGTCATATCTATATTTAACCTTCATCAGAGGCGTTGAGAAATTGAAAAAATACTTCAAACTGGTGAAAAAATAGCGGATATATCCTTTTGCTCACAAAGTGAAAAAGGCAATATCGATATATATTTTTTGCATTGCGTGATATAATCACAACCATGAGCAAATTAGAAATCAAAAACTTAAGCTTCTCATATGACGGCACTAACCAAGTTATTGACGATATATCTTTCAGTGTTGAAAAGGGCTCGTTCGTATCAGTTTTAGGCCATAACGGTTCTGGTAAATCCACCTTAGCAAAGTTAATCGTGGGCTTGCTTGAAAAGGAAAGTGGCCAAATCTTTTTTAATGATGTTGAAATTGACCAAAAGAATTTAAGAGACCTACAAACTAAGACCTCTTTAATCTTCCAAAACCCTGATAACCAATTTATTGGTTTTACAGTGGAAGATGATATTGCTTTTGGCTTAGAAAATAGATGCTTTCCACACGATAAGATGCAAGAAGAAATTGAACGCTTCGCTGATAGTGTGAATATGCTAGACCATTTAAAGAAAGAACCAATTAATCTTTCTGGTGGTCAAAAACAAAGAATCGCTTTAGCGGGCGCTCTTATTTTAAGACCTGAGATTTTGATTCTCGATGAAGCAACATCAATGCTTGATCCTAAAGGCAAATCCACAGTGAGAAAAGTCATTGACCGTATCCACAAAGAAAACAAAGAACTCACAATTATTTCTATCACTCACGATATCGATGAAGCACTTTTAAGCGACAAGGTATTGATTTTGAGCAAAGGTAAGCTTGTTAAAGAAGGCAAACCACAAGACATCTTAAGAGACGAATCCACTTTATTAGAAGTGAAGTTGGATATGCCTTTTGTTTATAAACTCGAAAAAGAATTAGCGGCTATTGGCATCAACTCCAAAGCAGAAAACATTGATCAATTAGTGGAGGATATATGGGCATCCAAGTAAAAAATATCTTCTACACCTATCAAAAGAAAGCCACTAATGCGACACAAGCTTTAGCGGATGTTTCTCTTGAAATCAATGATAACGACTTCTTAGCAATTGTTGGTGAAACCGGTAGTGGTAAATCAACATTAGCCCAGATGTTTAATGCTTTATTAGTGCCTGATAAAGGTGAAGTATTAGTTAATGACTATGTCATCAATTATAAGAATAGAAAAAGTAGAAAACTACGTGGTTTAAGACAGCACGTTGGTCTAGTCTTCCAATTCCCCGAATACCAACTATTTGAAGAAACAGTGGAAAAGGATGTGGCCTTTGGCGTTAAAAACTTTGGTGTTAAAGGTGAAGAAGCTCTCAAAAGAGCCCATGAAGCCTTAAGACAAGTTGGATTAGACGAATCCTACTTCAAAAGAGCACCATTTGATTTATCAGGTGGTGAAAAGAGAAAAGTCGCTATTGCGGGTATTTTAGCCATCAATCCAGATATCTTAGTGTTTGATGAACCAACCGCTGGCTTTGATCAACAAAGTAGTAAAGACTTAATGAATCTC
>JAFZLN010000117.1 GCA_017551465.1 Bacilli bacterium | reverse complement strand
GTGATTGTGTCATAGTATAGGTGTAATAGCCATCTTCACCTGTTATAGTTGTACTTGATGATGGATTGATACGATTCCCATTTAAGAACAAGCCAACGTCTGATCCGGCAACTTGGTGGTCAAAATCATATACATCAACCCATTGCATGCGGACTTTAATTGTTATATTGCCGCCGTTACCACTCGTTAAATATAATCCGCTGTACTGGTCGTTACTGTCGTAATAAACATAGTCGTTATATTCTCTTTCTAACTGGTACTTTTCACGCTTTTGCTGACTAGTAAGACCCGTGCCATCAGACATTAATAATTCTCTTTCACTGTAATTAAGTTCATAGTTCATGAACATTTTTGAGCGTGCGTCGTGCTTAGACACCGTTGAAATGGATGTATATCCATTTGAAGTGAAAGTGTAAATGGTGACTAATTCTTCATCCCCTACGCCGAAAGAAATGTAGTTGTCGCCATAATCATCTGGTGCATACAATCTAACAGCCAGTTGACCATTTTGATAGTAGAAGAATTCTTCATACAAGTAGTCGGTGTCGGTGATAACCTCAATAACATCAGCGAGTTCATCACTTCCATAAATGTTAAAAGTGGCAGTGAAAAAATTGCCTGAATAGATGTAGTCTTCTGAGACAAATGCTTTGACTACATTTTGGTTTGGAATACTGCTAACACATTGTGCATTTGCTTCTTGGTTTACCTCTTTGACAAGATTAGCGATTTTGCCATTGCCAAAGTTTGCCGCAAGCATACAGACAAGTGATGCAATAATTACTTTTGAATGCATTTTTAATACCTCCTTTACATTAAAAAGTAACCAATATTTTTATAGCGACCGCTTGGTTTTAGAAGGCATAACAAAAACATGTATATGCCTCCCTTTTCCACCATTATGTGTGGTTACCAAACAGTTTTCGTATTTGGTTAGCGATCTAGATGCAATAAAAATAGACAACATCTAACTTTTATTACATTCAAATCTACTTTTAATATAGCCCTTTCTTTTTTATAGTCAATATCAATTGGAAAGTGACAATAGTAATAAAAAGTTTCGACACCGTCTAAATTATTTGTTTAGCGCTTTTAAAACGCGAAAAGCATGAAAAAAGATGACAAGAGTAACACTTTACAAGCATTAACTTTTGTCATCATTCTTTTGTTTAGATTGTTTTGAATTTATCTAATTATTTACCAGCAAAGAGATCTGCTAATTCTTTGTTGTTGTAGTTAGCAGCACCATAGGTTTCTTTAGCGTACTTTAAGCCATATTCATAGTCTTCTTTTGTGAAGGCATTTGTGGCTTCGTTAGCAAAGATAACTTCGTAGTTGTTTTGGAAGGCATCAGCAGCGGTATGTCTGCAGCACATATGGGTGTGTAAGCCTGTGATAACAACTGTGGTAACACCTAATTCTTTGAGTAATAAATCTAAATCTGTTTGGAAGAAAGCAGAGTATCTTCTCTTTTGGATGATGTAGTCTTTTTCAGAGATTGGTAATTCTGGAATAACATCAGCGCCTTTTGTACCTCTAATAGCGTGATCGCCCCAGAAGTCTAATTCTTTATCAACACCCTTTAAGTGGGAGTCATTACAGAAGATGACTGGGACATTGTTCTTTCTAGCTTCTTCTAATAATTCTTGAGTTGGTTTGACGATTGCTCTAGCGTTATCACAGCCTAAGGCACCGGTAACAAAGTCATTGAGCATATCGACCACTAATACTGCGTATTTCTTGTTCATTTCTTTTAATCCTCTTTTAAACACATTGGCTATATTTTATATATAACTTAATAAAAATCAAATATATTTTTAATAAAAAAGACCACGATTTCTCGTAGTCTTAATATTTGATAACTTCTAACTTATTTGGCTTTGCCTTGGTTGGCAACAGCTTCCATTTGTTTTTTGAGTTCTTCTTCGTCCATTAAGTAGTAGTGATTGATGGCTTCCATATTGTCATCAAATTCATACACTAGTGGGGCACCTGTTGGGATGTTAACACCAACGATTTCGGAATCCGCCATATTGTCGAAGTATTTAACTAAAGCTCTTAAAGAGTTACCGTGAGCAACGATAAGGACTCTCTTACCAGCTTCCATTTCTGGTTTAATGACTTCTTCAAAATATGGAACTGCTCTCTTAACTGTTAATTCTAAGGATTCGTTTAATGGTAAATCTTTTGGATCAACATCTCTGAATTGAGCTTGCAAAGCTGGGTTACGTGGATCGTCTTTTTCTAAGGCTGGAGGTGGGCAGTCATAGGAACGTCTCCAGATTTTAACTTGTTCTTCACCGTATTTAGCAGCGGTTTCGGCTTTGTTTAAGCCTTGAAGAGCACCATAGTGACGTTCATTTAATCTCCAGGATTTGTAAACTGGTAACCATTCTCTGTCTAATTCAAATAAGACATTGTTCATTGTGTGAATAGCTCTTTTTAAGAGTGAGGTATGAACAACATCAAAGTCATAGCCCTTTTCTTTTAAAGTTCTACCAGCACGGTGAGCTTCTTCAACGCCTTTTTCACTTAATTCGACATCGGTCCAACCTGTGAAGAGGTTGAGTTTGTTCCATTCGGATTCACCATGTCTGATTAATACTAATTTATGCATGTGTGTTTTCTCCTTTTTAATTCCGTGATAATTATACTTACATTCTTTGTTGAAACAAAGAGAAAAGAGAAACTTAATACAGCCGGTTTAGCAAATGCTTGTTTTATTACTGATGATATGTTTGAATAACATTACCGGTCCAACACCTGTCTTAATTGATGTGAGTGCGTGACCGGTTTTTATTTGACTAATACGTAATTATTTGTTTTAATAAACTTAGCCAACTAAAGCCGGCCTTCGGGTGGGAGCTCACAGTTGGCTTTTTTGTGTCTTAATAACCGTTTCTTAATTCGCTTAATTCTTCTTTTGTCATTCACATCAAATTTCCATTTATAGTTTTTCTCGCAAAAGCACAAAAAATGATCAGTATAGACAAAGGGAATAACATAAGCTTCTTTTTTACTGTTTGGATTTGGGTGCTTCACCAATTTAATATTTGTTTTTTCTTTACCATGAATTATACGAATCGGTTTAGTTGTGATAATAATGTTTAATCTATAATCGCCTACATCTTTAAACAAATATACAAAGTGTTTTCTTTTCTTGTTCCATCTAAATTCACTTCTGGACATAAATACCTCCTATTAATTAAATAGGGAAGAAAATCGATTTTTGTCCGAAGAAAAATGATTTTTTTAAAAAACAAATGGTGCTTATTGAATAAAATCAATACATGCTCGTAAAATAATAAGGTATGGAAAATTTAGTTTTAAGCATTATCACATTGTTTGTAGGCGCCGCGGTATTTATCGTTGGTATGAATATGATGTCCAGTGGTTTAAGAAAGTCCACAGGACGTGGTTTAAGAAAACTCTTAAAAAGAATTCGTAATAACCGTTTAGCAGGATTTGGTATTGGTACCACTGTTACAACATTAATTCAAAGCAGTGCCGCGACTGGTGTCATGGTTATCGGTTTTATCGGTGCCGGTGCGATGACTGTCTTCCAAGGTGTCAGTATTATTTTAGGTGCATACGTAGGCACCACCGTTACCGGTTTACTTGCAGCCTTGTCATCAGTTAAGATTTCTGAATACTTTGTGATATTAGCCGTTATCGGTGTAATCTTAATGTTCTTCAAAAAAGAATTAGTTAAGAATATCGGTGAAGTATTAGCAGGCGTAGGTATCTTGTTCTTTGGCTTAGCCACAATGAGTGGCGCTATTAAAAACAATGAAGATTTAATCAATGGCATTCAAACTTTTGTTAGCAGTGTTAACTTCCCACTATTATTGTTATTAATCGGTGCAGTTGTTACTGCCTTACTACAATCCAGTTCCGCTTCTATCGGTTTAACCGTGGCAATGGTTGGTTCTGGCGCTATCCAATTCCAAGATGCTATTTATTTAGTTTTAGGCGCTACAATCGGTACAGTTATCACTCTTTTGATTCAAACGATAGGTGGCAATGTAAACGTCAAACGTACTGGACTTATTGTTTTAATTATTCGTGTATTAGCCGCTTTAGTGGCCTTAGCTATCTGCTGGCCATTAGTGGGCTACATTGCCAATGGCTTTAACGCTGTATTTGGTGATACTAAAGAAGGTCATGCTTTATCCTTAGCCATCTTCCACATTATTTATAACGTTATCTTTATGCTTGCTGCTTTACCATTTATTGGTCCAGTAGAGAAAATAGCGAACAAGTTTATAAAAGATAAAGAAGAAGAGAAGATGAAAGCCTCTCTTAAATTTATTGATAACCACTTATTAGATACACCAACAGTCGCTATGATGCAGGTCAAAAGAGAAATCATCAACATGATGCATCTTTCTTATGACAACTTAATACTTGGTTATAAACGTATTCTTTATCAAGACAACTCGAAAGATAAAGAACTTATCGAAACCGAAGATAAGATTGACTATATCAACAACGCCATTACACAGTTCTTAATTAACTTAACGCATAATGTTTCATTAAAAGACGAAAAGACATTAGGTAGTTTCTTCCATGTTGTTAACGATATTGAACGTATTGGTGACCATGCCTATAACTTCTATGAATCCTCTTTAAAGATGGTTGATAACGATTTAGCGTTCTCTGATATCGCTAAAAAAGAATTCGATAGCATGTTTGATGTTATTTGCCAGATGTTTGATTTAACATTTGTTATCTTCCACGATAAGAGTAAAGAAAGTCTTAAGAAGTTACATGATTTAGAAGATCAAACTGATGACTTAAAGAACGCCTTAAGTAGCGCTCACTACGAGAGAATTCAAAAGAAGACATGTAAAGTCGAGAATTCCCCGTTCTACACCACTTTAGTTAGCGAATTAGAAAGAGTGGCTGACCACTTAGTTAATATCGGCTATTCCATCGTTAACCCAACTGGTGATGACCCAACTGAAAAATTAGCGGAAAAGTATGAATAAATATTCTAAATACCTTATAACCATAGCGTTAGTTGCGCTAGCGGTTACCACTTTTGTCTTGTTTGAAATACAAGGAAAGATTCTCACCACCGATGAAATTGTTAACAGCATGCTTGGTGAAACTATTTACCAATTATCCATTGGTGTGCTTTTCATTTGGTTAATCTATATCATGGGTGATAGGAACTATTTGTTCCTAAATAAAACCACAAAAAAGAAATTACTATGGGCTTTGCCATGTTTAATGGTTTGTCTAGTTAACTTCCCGTGGGCAGGTTTGTTCACTGGCAATGTTAGTGTTACTGGGACCCGTTATATTCCTTTATATATTCTCTATGTTGTTTCTATTGCTCTTGTAGAGGAACTCGTCTTTAGAGGGGTTTTATTAAACATTGTTTTCCGTTATACAAGAAGAAGTAAATTGCCTTATTTGCTTGCTGTTTTAATTTCATCAGCAATATTCGCTACCTTTCATTTATTCAATTTATTTGTAGTTTTTGATCCGATCGGCGTAACTCTCCAAGTTGGTTATACATTCTTAATTGGCTGTATGTTCGCTGTTATTCAAATTAAGATGGGTAGTGTTTGGTATTGTGTATTATTTCATGCTTTATTTAATTTCGGTGGTATGTTTACCTTCTTTGGCGTTGCCGAAGGTTATCAATGGGATACTGTCTTCTGGATTTTAACAATTGTCTCCGGACTATTGTGCGCTGGCCATATTGTTGTTACTTTAATTAATATGGAGAAACACAAGTATGATGCCTGATCCTCTGTTTAATATATTTGGCGTTGATATCGATATGTATGCGATATGTTTTCTTGTAGGCTTAATAGCCTGCTTTGTTTTTACATATATTGCGATGAGAAAAAGTGGTTACTCTGTGACCGCGAGAGACACTATCTTAATTATTGGTTTCTTCGCTATTGCCTTAGGCCTATTGGTCGCAGTCTTTACCCAATCTATTTATGATTTCATCGCTAATCCAAGTGAAGGATTTAAGATTACTGGTAAAATGACCTTCTTAGGTGGTCTATTAGGTGGTGTTATTTCCTATTTAGGTATCTACTTCTTATATGTATACGCTATTAATCCAAGATTAAGTGATAAGAACATCTTTAAATCTGATATGAACAAAGGTGTTTGGGAATTATTAAGATTTGTTCCTATTTCTATTACACTCGCTCATGGCTTTGGCAGAATCGGCTGCTTCTGTGCGGGCTGTTGTGGCGGTATACAAACCGATTTATGGTTTGGAGTACAATTCCCTGGGGAACATGTTAAACACATCCCTACACAGCTATTTGAGGCCATGTTCTTATTTTTAATAAGCGCAGCAATGATTGTCTTATATTTCAAATTCAATTTTAAATACAATATGACCGTTTATTTAATCGGATATGGTATTTGGAGATTCTTAATTGAATTTGTTAGAGATGATGATAGAGGTCAGTTCATTCCGGGCCTGACTCCTTCCCAATTCTGGTCAATCTTGATGGTTATAGGTGGTATCCTATTCTTCTTCCTATATCGACATTTCGATAAGAAGTTCACTACGAAGAACTACGTGATTGAATAAGTAAAATAACAATCCACCGGACAATCCGGTGGTTTTTCATAGACGGGCAGATATTAGCCCTTTGTTCTAGCCGCCCTCCTCAAGGGCGAAGACGGACCATCGCTTGCTTTTGTCCTTAGCTACCCGTAAACGGGTCGTCGTCG
>JAFZLN010000116.1 GCA_017551465.1 Bacilli bacterium | reverse complement strand
GTCGTGGTGATGGGAACAGGTGAGCCATTTGATAACTATGATAATGTCTTAGATTTCATACGTATTATCAACCACCCAAAAGGATTAGCCATCGGTGCGAGACACATCACTGTCTCAACATGTGGCATCGTAGAAAACATCTATCGCTACGCTGATGAACATCTACAAACTAACTTAGCCATCTCTTTACACGCACCTAATGATGTGCTAAGAAGTAGACTAATGAAAATTAACCGTGCTTATCCTTTGGATAAAGTCATGGAAGCGGTGCGTTATTATGAAAAAGAAACTAAGCGTAGAGTGACATATGAATATCTTCTTTTAGAAGGTATTAATGACACTAAAGAGCACGCTCAACAGTTAATTAAACTAATTAAAGGAACAATGGGTTATGTTAATCTCATTCCCTATAATGAGACCAACAAATTCCCTGAATTCCATCGTTCCAGTGGTAACCGCGTCCACGCTTTCTTAGATTACTTAATGAAAGGTGGAGTTACCGCCACAATTAGAAAAGAATTTGGTAGTGATATTGATGCAGCTTGTGGTCAATTAAAAGCCAAAGTAGAAGAGGAGAACAGAGATGAATAGTAGATATCTATCTGGTCGCTTCTCATATAAAACTGACATTGGAAGAATACGCTTGAGTAATGAGGACCAAGCGGCCGCCATGATCAATGCTTCGGGTAATGTTTTACTTGTTGTTTGTGATGGTATGGGTGGTCAAAACAAAGGTGACTTAGCCTCCTCTCTAGCGATTAATACAATTACGACATCATTTAAAAGCCGTAAGGGCTTCCTTAATCGTTATTTTGCGAAGTTATGGGTTGGTAAGATTATTCGCGAAGCGAACAAATCAATCTATGAACAATCACAAAGTAACAAAACGTATCATGGAATGGGTACCACAATTACATTGTTACTCATCATCAAAGATACCGCTATATTAGGACACGTTGGTGATTCCCGTTGTTACTTCCTAAGAAATAGACGTGAGTTCACCCAAATGTCGGAAGATCAAACATATGTTGGCTACTTATTGAGAACCGGACAAATCAATCAAGAAGAAGCTTTAACCCATCCAAAAAGACACGTTCTTATGAACGCTTTAGGCGTCTATCCAAGCGCCAGCGTGGATGTGAAATCTTTCCCATACATGGGTGAGACCGTGCTCTTATGTAGTGATGGTCTATATAACAATGTGCCACTTAACGATATTGCTTCTGTTTTAAAAGGCGAAGATACCGTTGAGCAAAAAGTCGATGAACTTATTGCCATAGGCAATAAAAATGGTGGTAGTGACAATATCGCCGTCGTCATCTGGGAGGCACAAGAATAATATGAGTACAATCAAAATTGGCGCCCTCGTAGATGGACGCTATCGTATAGAAGCCAGAATTGGCCATGGTGGTATGGCGGAAGTCTATGAGGCCACCGATATTATCAATAGACGTAAAGTCGCAATTAAAATGATTAGAGAAGATGTGATGAAAAATCCCATCAATCTTCGTCGTTTCCAAAACGAAGCCACAATTGCGTCATCTTTAAATCACCCAAATATTGTTAAGGTTTATAACCATGGCACAATTGAGGGTAGACCATATATCGCTAATGAGTATGTGCGTGGTCAAACCATGAAAGACATGCTCGACTTTAGAACATCAATTCCAATCGCGGAAGCAGTTAGTTATATGTTGCAATTAACATCCGCTCTTTTTTATGCCCATCAACATAACATCATTCACCGTGATATCAAACCACAAAACATTTATGTGATGCCTGATGGCACCATTAAATTAGGCGACTTTGGTATCGCTCAAGCGGAAGGTATGGATGATAGTTTTACTAAGACTAGTGAAATCGTCGGTTCAGTGCATTATTTAGCCCCTGAAATATCACAAGGTAAACCAGCCTCTATCCAATCGGATATCTATGCTGCTGGTGTCACCTTCTATGAATTATTAACCGGTCATGTCCCATTTGATAAAGACACCCCAGTTAATGTTGCAGTGGCGCACGTTAAGGAGAAATTTCCACTTGTTAAAAAGTATGTGCCTAACTGTCCAAAAGAAATTGAAAAGATTATCGCTAATGCGACAAGAAAGCGTCTAGGCGATCGTTATAAAGGTGCGGATGAATTCTATGATGACTTATTAGAAATAAGTAAGCATCCAGAATTATTGAAAGAAAAGAAACCACTTATTTCGAGGATCTTCGGGTTTAAATAATGAAGGGATTAATCGTTGCAATTACATGTGGCCTTTATGCAGTCAGGGCTGATGATATCATCTATAACACTAAACCTCGTGGTGTTTTTCGTAATCAAGGGGTCAAGCCAGTAGTGGGTGATATCGTTGAATTTAATCCTGATGAAATGGTGATAGAAACTATCTATCCAAGAAGCTCGGCTTTAAAAAGACCATTAATCGCTAACATCTCTCAAATCATCCTTGTGTTCTCCCTTAAAGAACCAGAATTTTCCTATCTTTTGGCGTTTAAATATCTAACCTACGCTAATATGCATAACATCAAGGCAAAATTAGTCATTACAAAGATTGATAAAGAGCATGATGAAAAGCTTATTAGTGAGATTAAAGAGACATTTGCTAGCATCAATGTTGAGACCTATTTTATCAGCAATAAAACCAAGGAAGGACTCGAAGAAGTGAAGGCCTTATTTAAAGGTGAAGTGAGCTGCATTATGGGTCAAACAGGTGTGGGTAAATCATCACTTATTAATGCGATAGACAGCAACTTTGAAAGAGCGGTTGGTGAATATTCAATGGCCCTAGGAAGAGGCAAGCACCAAACCAAAGAAGTGATCCTTTTACCATATCAAGGTGGCTATATCGCAGACACTCCTGGCTTTTCTTCATTAGAGTTAAATCTCTATAAAGAAGACCTCGCAGCGTTCTATCCTGGCTTTACCAGTTTATATAATAAATGTTATTTTGCAGATTGCTTGCATTTAACTGAAAATAGGTGTTTAGTAAAAGAGAAGGTTCAAAGTGGTGAGATTTCCAATCTCGCCTATGAATGTTATAAAAAGTTATCAGAAGAGGCTATCTTCAAAAAAGAGAGGTATTCAAAATGAAAAATATGATCGTTTCCCCATCTATTCTAGTCTGTGATTATCTTCACTTAGAATCAGAGCTAGAAAAGATTAAATCAGTTGGTTGTCCATGGATCCATTTAGACGTCATGGATGGTCACTTCGTTCCTAACATTTCTTTTGGCAATATCTTCTTTGAAAAACTCTTCAAAAACTTAGACTTCGTTAAGGATGTCCACCTCATGGTGACAGACCCAATGAGCTTCGTAAAAAAGTTCGCTAAAACAGGCGCTGACTATTTAACCTTCCATTATGAAGCGTGTAAAGACGATGATGAAGTCGACGCGATTATCGATGAAATCCATAAATATAAGATGAAAGCTGGCCTCTCTATTAAGCCTAGTACCCCAGTTGAAAAGGTCTTCCCATTCTTAGAAAAATTAGATCTTGTTCTTATTATGAGCGTTGAACCAGGTGCGGGCGGTCAAAAGTTCATCCCAGAAACATTAGATAAGATTTCCGCCTTGATTGATGAAATCGTTGAAGTGAGAAGTAAAGCCCTCATCTCTGTTGATGGTGGTATTAACGATATCACTGGTAAAGACTGCTTAAATATCGGTGCTGACGTCTTAGTGGCTGGTAACTATTTATTCTCCGCAGAAAACTTCAAAGAAAGATACGAGTCTTTATTTAAGTAAAAATGTCTGGCTTAATTACCCTTAGCATATTCTTCGTTAGTTTAGCCTTATTTGTCGGTGGATATTTTCTTTCATCGGCTTTTTACTATAAAAGACATGACGTGAAATATTCTTTCAAAAGAATGTTTCCTTATGAATTCAATTATCCAAATTCGTTTAAAAGGAATATCTACGGCAATATCGCTTTAGTTCTTTCTTTAGTGGGTATTATTACCTTATATATCTATAAGATGAGTATTTCTAACTCACAGACAATTACCATCTACGTTTTAGTGGCCTTAAGCATTATTACCGCGGCATTCATCGGTTGCTTGTTATTTATGCCACTTCAATTCTTACGTACGCATATCATCGTTTCCACATTATGTATGACATGCGCATTCGCGATGCCTGCGCTTAATGCCTTGCTTGGCTATGAAGCTTTTAAAGTCGCGGAAGTTGATTCCTCTAAAGTCTTAAGTATTATCGCAATAGTAATTGGTATTATTCTTGCTTTAACTATGGTTATTCTCTTGCTTAATCCAAGAGCGACTTATAAGATTTATTTAGATAAAAGTGTTGATGAAAATGGCAATGAAGTTATGGCCAGGCCTAAATTTATTCCAATTGCCTTTAACGAGTGGTGGGCAATCTTTACATTCGTTCTATCCCCATTACCTTTACTCTTTATCCGCTAAATTTTTATAGCAGATTATTTCATAGTAATCGTCTTAATAAGTGAGAGGTAAAAATATGAAAAAGCCAATAATATATGTTATTCCTTTGCTCTTATTAACTAGTTGCGCTGTTCAACCAGTAGCAAGCGAAAGTTCAAAAAGCAGTATAGATAGTAGTGTTATATTCTCATCAGATAGTAGTGAAAGTAGCACTAGTACTTCTTCAAGTTCAAGTTCTAGTACATCAAGCAGTAGTAGTGTTCCTATTATCCCTCCTAGTTATGATTGTTTTACTGTTGAATTAATTAGCAAGGATGATTATAAGACCAACGAGTTTAGTCAAGTTTTTACTAATTATAAAGAAAAGAACGACGTCACATACACAAGCGATAATCCTACATTAAGTGTCGCAAATGTGATGCCACATAATGTTGTTGATACATATGGTGTCGCCTTATTTACAGTTAGAACAACTGACGCTAATCAAACATATGATGATGCTTATCTTTATTATAATAATGAACTATATAGAGTTTCTCCGATGACTGTCAGAAGTAATAAAGAGAACTTTACCGTATTCGGTAATGTCCTTGATATAGCGTTTACT
>JAFZLN010000115.1 GCA_017551465.1 Bacilli bacterium | reverse complement strand
GTGGAACGCAAAATCTTCTTGTTTTCCATATATAGATTATCTCCTTATTTATTTATAATGTAGTGCCGGTATTTTCTAATTTCAAGTTTTTATTAAAAAAATAAAGAAAAATAGCGTACATGAGGCACGTTTCCGCGCGAAATGTTACATTTGACACCTATTTGTATATGATTTTCTTGCGAGGCTAATTTGCTAAACTGTGTCACGTCTCGCCTATTTTTAGTTTTTCAAAATAAGCGATATGGTATTGGTTTTTGAAACATTAACAAAATTAAATGTATCATTTCTCAATTAATTGGTTATCATATAATCATGTTAATAAAATTAAAGGTACAAAATTTTGCCATTATCGAGGATATCGAAATCGATTTTAAAGATGGTTTGACTGTCTTAACTGGTGAAACCGGCGCTGGTAAGAGTTTAATCATCGACTGTATTGGCCTTCTTTTAGGTGAAAGAGCTGCCTCTGAAATGATCAGACAAGGCGAAGAAAAGGCCATTGTCCAAGGTGTTTTTGATAATAACACACCACTTTTACGCGCAGCTTTAGATAAAGCAGGAGTTCCTGAAAAAGATGGACTTATTGAGATTAAAAGAACTATCTCTGCAAGTAAAAACGTCGTAAAAATCAATGACAGCACAATTACTTTGAATGAACTTAAGTACATCATGTCATTAATCGCGGACATTCATCAGCAATTTGATATGGTTAAGCTATTCAACAACGAGAACTATTTAGCCATGGTTGATGGCTTTAATTCACGCTTAATTAATCAATACCTTGATAAGTATTTGACTAGTTATGCTGCTTTAAAAGAGCAGGCTAATTCTTATAATGCTTTAGTTAAACGTATTGATGAATTTAATCGTAATCAGGAAGACTATGAATATGCATATAATGAGATTAAAGCTCTTTCGTTGAAAGAGAATGAAGAAGAGGAAATCAATTCCGAAATCTCTTTATTAGAAAACTATGACAAGATTTATTCCTTACTTATGGAAAGCAAGGAACTTATGGATGGAGATGCTTTAAACAACATCTACACCATTAAGGAAAATGTCAGCAAGTTATCTGAATATCAAAATGAATATCAGGATTATATCGAAAGACTCAATAACGCTTACTATGAGCTTGAAGATATGTTTGAAGAAATTAAAAAGAAAGCAAGCTATCTTAACTATGATCCAGAGCATCTCGATGCTTTAATTGAAAGAAGTCATGCCATTAATGCCTTAAAGAAAAAGTACAATAAGACATTTGATGAGTTAAGAGCGTATGAAGATGAACTAAATGAGCTATTAAAATATAAAGAAGACTACTCTATTCTTCTTAAAGAAGAAAAAGATAAACTCCAAGCTGCATATGATGAAGCATATGTCCGCGCAATGGACTTACATAAAGTCAGAGAAGATATCGGTTTAAGTATTACAAAAGACTTAGAGAAGACTCTTTCCGAATTAGCGCTTACATGTCGCTTTAATGTCGCAGTTAATGGTAAGGAAAAGGATGAAGGCTTAGATATCTCTATCTTCAATGAAACAGGTATCGACACGATTGAATTCTTTATCGAAACCAATATCGGTGAAGGCTTAAAGCCACTTGCGAAAGTTGTTTCTGGTGGCGAACTTAGCCGTATTATGTTAGCGATTAAACTTCTTTACGTTAAAGCACAGAAGATTGGCACTATTATCTTTGATGAAATTGATACAGGTATCAGTGGAGATGTCGCTAGTAAGGTCGCTAAAAAGATTAAAGAACTCGCTTATTCTCATCAAGTTATTACCATTACTCACTTACCACAAGTGGCAAGCTTATCTGACCACCACATCAGAATAGCTAAGAAGGTAGTTAATAATCGTACCTACACCACGATTAAAGAATTATCTCTTGATGAAAAGATATATGAAATTGCCTCTCTTATTTCTTCTGGCAAGGTGACTGATAAACAGTTAGAGTACGCTAAAGAAATGGTAATGGAAAGAAAATAGAACCCTTTGGGTTCTTTTTTCATTATTTAAGCTTCATTCCTTCTCTAAAGGCTAAGGCGACTGTCTCGCCAATTTTACGATACTCAGCTTTGATTGGGTCAAAGGCTACGAAGTTAATCTTCTTTGGATCGACATTGCCTTCTTTATCAAGGACACTTTCATCAACGGAAACGTTAACGATTTTAGCAATGATGTTACCACCGCCTTCACCTTCGTTAATAATATCAACGACTTGACATTCAAGAGTTAATGGATAATCAGTAAATATTGGAGCGTCAACGTGTTTGGACTTTTCATATTTAAGACCGCTTTTAGCAATCTTATCTTTTTCTTTCTTTTGGCTAACGATACCGACATAGTCACTCGCGGTGATTGTTTCTTCGGTCGCAAAGCTCACTGTCATTTCTCTTTTGAGTCTGATGTTATCAGTGGTTTGGTGTGAAGATAAACAAATCATGATTTGATTGTAGTCATAGACACCACCCCAAGCAGCGTTCATAGCGTTAGGCTCACCGTTTTCATTATAAGTGCCAATAATTAATACTGGCATTGGATACATCCATGTTTGTGGTCCAAAGTCTTTGCGCATATATTATTTTCCTTTCAAGAATTGATTAAGACGGGACATGCCATCTTTAACATTATCTAAGCTAGTGGCAATATTTATCCTAATAAACGCTCCACCATTTTTACCATAGTGAAGGCCATCATTTATGAATAATCCTGTTTGTTCTCTAAGCTCTTTAGCAAATACATCACTTGGTAAACCATAGTGTGAGATATCAAGCCATAATAGATATGTAGCATGGCCAGAGACATATTTAACATGTGGAAGATTATCTTTTAGATAATTCTTTACATATTCCTTATTAATTAATAAGTATTGGTTGAGCTCATCAACATACTCAGCCCCATACGTATAAGCGGCAATAACCGCTGGAACAGCGAAGTAACTAGCCTCACCAATATCATCGTGATAGAAAGCGGCTTCCACTTTGTTTTTAAGTTCAGGATTATTAACTACCGTAAGAGCGCTGTGTAAGCCCGCTAAATTAAAGACCTTAGAAGGGGCAATACAGGTAATGATATCTTTAGAAATACTCATCGCAGGAACGTATTTATATCCTGGATCAACGATGTCGCAGTGAATTTCATCAGATATCATTTGAACATGATATTTAGCTAAGATGTTATATAGTTTTGTGATATCTTCTTTACTCCAAATCTTACCAATTGGGTTATGAGGATTGCAGAAGATAAAGAGCTTAACGTTGTGCTTTTTAATCTTTTCTTCAACATCTTGATAATCGATATAGAAATTATCATTTTGATAAATCAAATCAGAAACAATTAGATTTCTATTGTTGCTCGTCACAACCGTAAAGAAGTTGTTATAGACAGGAGAAAGAATCATGACGTTATCTTGTGCGTTAGTTAAGGTTCTTACTAAGGAATCTAACGCCGAAACAACACCAGTCACGTAAATCATTGATTTGGTATCGATTTCAATATCATGACGGGACTTCCACCAGTTTTGGTAAGCTTTAAAAAACTCTTCTGTTGGGAATGAATAACCATAGCTACCATTAGTCGCCACTTTTTTTACTGCTTCTTGGATTTCAGGCATAACCATGAAGTCCATATCAGCGACCCACATTGGTAGTTCATTATCTTTCACATTCCATTTTTCAGAATGGGTATGTCTTCTTTCACTTAATTTGTCAAAATTATATTTCATATTATTTCTTAACGATGATTTTGGCTTCACCGCGTTTGTTTTCATCAACGATTAATTCTTTGTAGCCTTTACATTTAATCACACCACTGGATGGGTTTTTAATTGACTCAATCGTGTCAACGATATCTGCATCAATATCTTCACAGTATTCAAAACATAAAGATGTATCAAGTAACTTGCAGTTCACCATCTTAAGACCTTTGATATAACAAAGTCCTTGCAAGGAAGAGATTTCGCAGTCGATGAATGTGAGATTCTTACTATTCCAGCCCAAATATTCACCATCGATTTTGCAGTTAATAACTGTCGCATTCTCCACATTCCAGAAAGAATCCTTACTATTAAGAATAGAATTCTTGATGACGATGTTTTTGCCCCCATCGAAAAGATAGTTACCTTCAAGGGTGAGATTATCCACTTCAATGTTTTCACTATTCATACCAAAGTAGTCGCCCTTAACAGTGGCATCTTTGAGTTTGATATCTTTACATTTCCAGAATGTTTCCGCCGCATTTGGCAATTGACAGTTCGCTAATGTGATATCACTTGCCCTTCTAAAGGTCTTAGGAGCCTCGATAAGGCAGTTTTCCATAAAGAGGTGGTTTGTATACCATATGCCACTTCTTGCGCTTTCTAGGAGCCTAGAATCGTTAACAACGGCGTTATTAACGTACCAAAGAGGATACTTCCATTGGAAAGTGACTTTATTTAGTTTTAAATCAGAACTTTCTTTCAAAGGGGATTCACCATCATGAAATAAGCAGTTCTCTATATACGCGTTGTGTGTATTAAAGAGTGCTCTTTCGCCAGTAAAGCTTTGATCCTTGATGATGAGTGGTTCTTTTTTCATGGTTGTATTTTAACTTTTTTTAGTCTTTGTTCCTAATCAAAAGCACTATTATCGATAGTACTTTTCAAAATATAGCTTTTGATATAGGGATGGTTTTAGTTTATTAGTGGTTGGATCAAATTCATGTTCAGTACCACCACTATATGAACTGGTGCCTTCTGGAACACCACTTGATTTGATATATAAGTTGTTAAACCAATTACCAATATCTTCTAACAAATTATGCTTTTTCCAGAAATTATAGACGTAACTTTGGGTTTTATTATAAGCAGGGTCTAATGGATGGAGATTTTCTCTTTCACTTTCAGTTAAATAAGAAGAACTCACCATTGAACGCATTTGATAGAAGTAACTTGTGTATGCGGAATATCTTAAGAATGGGTTATCACTATTTAAGCAAACATAGAACGCTAGTTTATTAGCATCATCTTCTCGCATGACACCTTTGGTGTGAGCGAGTTCATGAGCGATGGTTATTGGATAATTTACCTTAGTGTTCATGGTGTTGATATTAGCCTCACCAAAAGTATTGAAAGAAACACCAGTGATTTGGAATTCAAGATACACGAATGAAGATAGCATTGGTTTTACCGCACCAAAGTAACTAGCGAAATAATCATCAGTCACTATCGCATAGGCTTCTTTAACTAACTTTGTTGTTTCGTTTAGGTCATAGCCTTTAACATCACCGTCTTCGTTAAACTCTAATTGTGTAACACAGTAGTTAAGGTCATCCGCAAAATAGTTATAAATATCAACAAACTCAGTTCTATCAACTTCTGATTCATAATATGGAAGTGGCATTTCTTTACGGTTATAGGCCATTTCGCAAGATAAAGAATACATAGTCGCAACAGTAAGAATCATGACAGGAATTGTTAGTAGCTTACTAACCGCTTTCAAAGGGCGGATTTTTACTAAGTCTCTGATGATTAAAACTAAGAGCACCACAATGACGATAAAAAAGATTACCGCCATAAGTTCCGTAAAGGATAAGAAAGGTACTAATCCAGAGATTGTACTAGCAACTTGAATATAGCCTCTTGAGAAACCTCTTGTCATCGCTTCAGCGGTATCAGGGTTCTTCTTAAGAACCGCAATTAAAACTATTGCTAAAACCAAGATAACAATAACTAGTGATTTGAAAATGATGGCGCGTAGTTTTTTAAACATAATTAATCAATTTTTCTATTAGCGAGATAGTTTCTCCAACCACCGTATTCGGTGATTTCTTTTTGACCTTTAGTGATTTCTTCTAAGCCCACAACACCTTGGACCAAACTACCATCAATTAAGGTAATTTCTTTAATGGTTAAGCCAGGTGGCTCTTTAGAGAGGACGTCTTGAAGACCTTCTTCACTAATTTCATATAGTTCAACATCAACGGTATTACCACCACTAGCGACTTTTATCATCGCTGGGTAACGATCGTTGATGCTAAATAGACGATAAGATTCTTCAGTTTTGCTTTCTTTAATAAAAAGCGCTCCTGCTTGTTTTAGATTACCCTCAAGCTCTAGGCCACGCATTAAGGTGCCGTTGACCGCCAAGACAAGTTTATTTTGCTTCATCATTGGAATTCCTAAGGAATTTGAATTTTCTAATATAGTGAACGATTGTAGAGCATAAAACGAAGCCTAAAGAAATGCCAATGAGAACTAGACCTAATGTTGGACCATACGTCGCTATTAACTCAGTATTACCCCAGATAATACCAGCTGCGACATAGAAGAATAAGTCACCAGGAATAAGAGGAACAATGGATGGATAGCGATATAAAACAGATGGTTCTTTCTTCACTAAAGCTAAGATTTCAGAATATAAAGCGGCACAGAAAGCAGCAACAAT
>JAFZLN010000114.1 GCA_017551465.1 Bacilli bacterium | reverse complement strand
TATTGCTGAAAAGTATTTCCTTGAAGTTGAATATAACAACGGCAAAAAAGAAAAAGTTCAATTAGATAGTAAAAAAACCACCCTTGGTAAAAACAACAGCACTGACTACATTAAAAAAGCAACAATCGATGGTGAGTATCTTGATGAAAGATTATTGAAGATTGTGCGTATTAAATTCTTAAAGAATACTCTTCCTCCTCGTGGTATTGATAGCATTCTGAATCCAAAGGGACCTAAACCACATATTCATATCCGTAAAAATGGTAAAAGTCCAAAAAAGGCTAAGAAACAATAACTGTTTAAAAAGACGGCCTTTTGTTAAACAAAACCGTCTTTTTTGATACTTTCCATTATAAAATAATTAAATTTTATAAATACTCTTTGCTTTATTTACGGTAAACGAGTAGGCTTTTACCTGTTGAAAGAAGGAAACGGAGTATGAAAAAATCTATCAAAACCGTGTTACTTAGCCTAGTATTGGTGGGTACTCTTGCGGGTTGTGATTTCGGAAAACAACCATCAAACACAAGTACCTCATCCACTGGTGAAAGTAGCACATCTTTTACATCATCAAATACTAGTAATGAAACTAGTACATCTAGCTCATCAAGCTCCACAAGTTCTGCCACAGTTAAAACAAACATTGTCTTAACCGCTGATAAGACACAAGTGGAAATTTTCGAACATTTGACAATTCATTCAAACGTTGAAGGTGTTACCTATTCCACAAGCGAAGGTGCATCAATTGTTAATGGTGTTTTCAGTGCCTCAAAAGAAGGCACATATGTGGTCACCGCTCATAAGGAGGGTGATTTCATCGATGGAACCATTACCATTGATGTCCTTAAAAGAATCAATATCGTCATCCCTGCTGAAAAAGAAAGTGGTGTTGACGTTAATGAAAGCGTAACCCTTGCATGTAACGTTGAAGGCGTCACATATACCACAACAGAAGGTGCGACAGTGGTTAATGGTATTTTTACCGCCACAAAAGAAGGCACTTACGTTGTTACAGGCCACAAAGATGGCCACTATATTGATGGCACAGTCACAATCACTGTGGCGTTTAAGAAAACAGCCGCTAAAGTTAAAGCTATCTTAAAAGCAATGAAAGATGGTCAAAACTACACAGTGACAGCTAGTAACTTATTAGGCACTAATAAAATCTATAGAACAGAAAATTATTTCTTTGATTCTCAAGCTAATGAAGGCCAAGCTTTATTGACCAACATTATTCCAAACACCCAATTTGATAAAGTTGCTCACTACATCAAATTAGTGAATAACGAACTCATCATCGGCAACGATGTTCTTTATCAAACACAAAGTGGTGATATCAATATTGCCACCGACTTATATGACGCTGATGGTTTACATTACATCGATGTCGATGCTTTAGAATTAAGCGAAAACAATGGTGTATTCTACACCGAAGATAGCAATACCATCGTCGCTATGGCGTGCATCATCGGTTCTGAATATGTCTTATATGCTGACAAGATTGAATTCAGCTTCAATAGCAATTTTGATTTAGCTGCTAGAGTTATTTATATCGATCCAAATACCAACGAAATCAATGAAACAAGCACAAACGCTTTTGGCTACATCAAATTTACCGATGTCGGTAAAACTGCTGCGCCTGTTCTTGATGACGCCATGAAGAATGTCACTGTCAGTACAACTGGTATGAGTGACGAAGTCGCTTCTTCATTCATGTTAACAAAAGCTCACTTAAAAGCCACAATCAAACAAATTGTTGGTGAAGATACACAAGTCTTAGGTACAAGTGAATATCACTTCAATGAAAAATACTTAGTCGAAGAAAAAGTGGTGAGAGGAACAACTTACCATAACTTCTATGAAAAAGATGAAAGTGGCTATGCCAACTATGTTGGTGTTGGTCCAGATAACCAATTAGTGAGAACATCCGCTAGAGAATGGGATGAATTCACATTCCCATTTGCTACTCTCACTTTAAGTGATTTTAGACAAACAACAGCACATACCTATTCCTATTTAGGCTATAGTTCCGATGCCGTTGCTAAATACTTAGCATGGGCTAACATTGGTGATAACGCTATTTCCTATATCACCGCTAAAGAAGAAAACGGTAAAATCGTTTCCTTCACATGTGAAACTGAAAACCAACTCTATAACTTTGGTACAGAAGATAATCCAGTGTATGAATATGGTAAATATGTCTTTGAAATCCAAGTTTTAGAATATGAAGAAATCGTTGCTCCAGCCCCATTTGAAGCGGACGCTGACACAGTGAAAATCCAAGCTTACTTAGATGATTTAACTGAAACAGGCGCTAACTATACCTTAATGATTGGTGACCATTATTCACCAAGCGATTTAACCACAATCAAAGTCACAGAAAAGACCATCTTAATTAAAGAATACAAAGATGGTGCCTATAGTTATCGTGGTTACCATATGTTAGACGATGGTGTGATTGAATTCAGCGCTGAAAACAATAACGATGAAGCTACTGCTAGATTAGTTAAAGATGTCGAAATGACAGAAGGTCAATCATTAGCCTCATTATTGGGTCTTAACATTGCTCCAGAAACATTAAGATTTGATGAAGATGGTAACATCGTCTTCAAAGATGGTGTTTTAAATGCTGGTTCAGCTTTATTTAACGACTTCTATTGGAAAGATTATGCCTTAGATGGTTCTATTAAATTCACCGTTTATGGTGACTATATCAGTTCCATTAACTTCAAATATGGTAATGGTGATAACCTTGCTCAATATGCCAGCCTCTTCATGTTTGGTACAACTGGCTTAACATCTACTTTTGAAAAAGACTTAGTTGCTAAATTAGCCACAATTAAAGATGCTCCAAAGCCAACATCTTGGGCCGAAGAATCTCCAGCTGCCTACGAAAAATTAGTAGCATTAGTGGGTGAAGCCAACATTGGCTTAATCCCATATGTATACGATGCTGCCTACAGTGGTAACTTCGACGACGGCAAAACTAATGATGCTGGCACAATGGTTAGCATCAAATTAAAGAGTGGTTCATTCACTGATGCCTATCGTTTAGCCATCACTGAAGCTTGTGTTGCTTTAGGCTTCACAAAAGCCAGCAATACCAAAGCCACTTTAGCGCTTGATGGTAAGACATTAACAGTCTCAACATTAGGCTCAACATTTGCTGTCTTATTTAAATAAGAATGAAAAAACTATTACCAATCATTGCACTTATGACACTTACTGCCTGCTCGAGCCCTGCTTTGAGCAGCAGTAGTGAATATAGTTCTAGTGAATCTAGCCTTACTACAAGCATTAGTGAGATTTCCTCTACCTCAAGTAGTGAATCTTCTAGTACTTCCTCAACGACTAGTTCTATCACTTCTAGTTCTTCTAGCAGTAGCAGTTCTAGCTCATCAAGCTCTAGTTCTAGTTCATCTAGTAGTGTGATAGTTCCACCAACGCCTAGTGAAATCTTTGAATCATTTCATGAAAAACTAGCGTTAAAGAATTCCACGCTAGTGGATGAAAACGCTATAGAACAAAAAATAATTGATGGAAATCTTTTAACAAATCACTACTACGGTGATTATGCTGATCAAGATGATGGTTATTGTGTTTATCTTGACCAAGGTGTTTATCATTTCAACATAGTTGAAAATGGCATAGAGATTGATAGATGCAAAACCCCTAATAAAGACCTTGACCTCAGTTTCTTCTTCTGTACCACCTATGACTTATTAGAGTTCAAAAGCAAATGGAAGAAGACCGCTGATGACTTTGTCTACACATCCACCGATAAAGATCTCAGTATTCTAATTGGTGAATTAGATAATGGCAAAGGCAGTTATGTGGAGTTTAGTGATTCATTCAAAAGCACACTAACTATCGCAGAAGATGGTGAGTCCGCAAAATATGAGGTCATCGCGAAGTGTGATGGTTATGGTGAATTTAATATGAGCTTCACCGTTAAAGATCTAGGAACAACTACTCATGAAAGCATTTCCTCTTATTTAGAAAATGCCCCTAGACTAGAAGTCACTAATGAATTCACAAGCGAAATCAAGACTGCTATTGCTAAAATGTTTGGCGGTGACATTGATGCTCCTACTGGCACAAGTTATGCACATGATTCATATGTGAGTTATGACGGCCAAAAACCAGTAACTATCTTCTATGAAGATTTCCTTGCAGGTGATCAAGTAAGCGCATATCGTACATATTTGGAAAGCATTAACTTTTCATACTCAGATTCGACAACTGAAAAAGAAGACTTAAAGAAATACGGTTATATTAGATACTACTATGAAAAAGTTGTGGGCTCAGAAACACTATTTGTGGAACTATATTACAAGCCTAAACTGCAACTTTATGAATATGAAAAACTCATTTATCCAAATGGCATATTGCATCTAAGATTCATTAGACCAGCTGAAAAAAACAATAACGGGGTTAATTAAATCCCGTTTTTTGTTACTGATATAGTCAAGAATTTTTGCAAAAATATTTTCTTCATTTCATCAATTCTTTTTTGCGTTTCTTCGCCCAGCCACTCGCGTGAGACTCAAAAAAGGACTATACTAAAAGTAACAATGGAGACTCTATCAAAGATTTGGAATGGTTTTTTAAACATCTTTGGTTTGCGCAAAAAATCAAGGTACGTTAAGAACTATTTAAACGAAGCCAACATGAGGTCAGCGATTTTCATGTCCTCAGTTATTTTCGTGCTCGAAATATGGTTGGTTATTAGACAAACAAATAAATACGTTGTTCCAACATTATTGGATCCAAATAACACATACTCATGGTTTAGAGTGGTGTTTTCTAACACCTCTTTATACTTCCTCATGATGTTCTTCGGTCTAGCCATGCTTGTCTATTCCATGCAATACGTTGGAAGTAAAAAAAGACTTTCAAGATTAATTATTCCTATCGTGGCTGCCGGCTTATCTATTGTCCTTTGTTGTTTACTACCTTTGGAATTTAAATATGGGACAATTAATCTAGTTGATCCAAACAAGATGAAAGCTAATCGTAGTGTCTTCAGATTAGCGTTCTATATTTCTGTATTCCTTTTCGACTTAGGAATTATCTTTTCATCTATTTACCGCTATAAGGGTGGCAAGAGAGCATCTCTTAGCTCCGTTATGGTTATTTCCTTATTCGCTCTTGTTTGCTTAATGTTCGGCATCATGGTCTCCTACGGAGACTTCATTAGTTCCAAAATCTATACTGATGTTGAGATTAATGGCAAAGCCGTTAATGTCTTAATCAACGATGATAAGAATAAACAAATCATTTGTTTCTTAATGTTTACCATCTATATTGGCTGCTTGTTAATTTGGAGCCCATTAATGTCCATTGGCATTTTAGGGACATTATTCTTAGGTTTCTATTTTGCTATTAACCATGTCAGTGTTTATGGTGGAAGAGTGGTGCCAGAAGGTGACAGAATCAATTACATTACCTTCTTCATCTCTTTAACGATGGTCTGTATTTCCATTTATAACCAACGTATATCTGAGGCTAATAAAGATGAAGCCTTAGAAGAGTTAGCCACTAAAGATAAGATTACAAAACTTTTATCTTTAGAATACTTCATCATCTGCGCTAAAGAGAAAACAGAAAAAGAAAACATTGGTCCTGGTGAAGGCGTTTACATTTTCTTTAATATCACAAACTTCAAAATCTATAACGATAAGAAATCCTTTGGTGAAGGCAACACCTTTTTAAGAGAAACAGGACAAATATTAACGGATGTATTCCCAGATTCATTAATTACTCGTCAAGCAGATGACCACTTTGTGGTCTTCACCAAGAAAGATGATTCTATCGCTGACAAAATAAAACAAGTTAATGACCTAGTGGAAGCGAAAGATCCAGAAGTTAAACTAGGCGTTAGAGCGGGTGCTTATAGCACAACAATCCCAGATGAAAAGCCACGTCTTTGTGTTGAAAAAGCCCGTTATGCTTACTATGGTTTAAAGAGCATGAAAATCGCTGCTTTATTCAAATACTACGATGAAGAAATGCACGATAATTTCTTAATGACACAATACATCGTTACTCATATTGATGAAGCTGTGGCTAATGGTTATATCAAACCATACTATCAACCAGTTGTTTGGTCTAAAGGAAGAACATTATGTGGCGTTGAAGCTTTAGCGAGATGGATTGACCCACGCTATGGATTCCTTTCACCAGCTAAATTCATTCCAGCCTTAGAAAATGCACAACAAGTTTATAAACTTGATAAAGAAATATTAAGATTAGTCTGCAAAGACATTCGTCATAATCTAGATAAAGGTTTACCAGTCCTTCCTGTCTCTATTAACTTCTCAAGAGCGGACTTTGGTATTATCGATATCGTCGAAGTCGTGGATAGTATTGTCAAAGAATATGACATCCCACATGATTTATTACACGTGGAAATCACTGAAAGCGCTTTAACTAACGAAGTTGATACCTTAAAGAACACAATTAATCGTTTGCATGAAAAAGGTTTCGCTACATGGCTAGATGACTTCGGTAGTGGCTACTCTTCCTTCAATGTCTTAAAAGACTTTGACTTTGATGTTTTAAAACTCGATATGGCCTTCTTAATTGGCTTCAACGGTAACGAAAAGGCTAAAGCCTTAATTAGATCTGTCATCTCTATGGCGGAACAAATCGGTATGAAGACCTTATGTGAAGGTGTTGAAACCTCAGAACAAGCCGCCTTCTTAGAAGAAGCGAGCTGTGGCCGTCTTCAAGGTTATCTATATGGTAAGCCTCTTTCCTATGACGAATTATTAGGAAAGATTCAACAAGGCGAATATAGCGTCTCACACGAATTAATAAATTAAAAAACGAGCGTCGCTCGTCTTTTATATTGAGAATAATTATTCCATCTAAAGATGAAATATATTACAATATTCGTGCATTAAAAATATACGTATATCTTTAAAGCGAAAGGAATTATTTGCTATGCAACAAGTAAGTATTAGAAACAAATGGATCTCTTTAAGAGGTGGTTCCAAAGTTAAAGACATGAATGAAAATGACGTGCTTTACGTCAAAGGTAAATTCTGGACAGTTACTAGAAAGAAATTCCTTCAAGATATGGAAGGTAACCTCCTCTATACCATTAGAAATAAATTCTGGGCAATCTTTGTCAAGAAAGCTTTTATCTATGATAAAGATGGTAATGTCGTTGCTTTTATCAGAAGAAAATTCTGGTCAGTCCATGACCGTTATTTCATTGAATCTCCGAAAGGTAATTTTGAAATTACCGGTAATATCTTAGGTTTCGATTATCACATCTTATTAGATGGTAAAGAAATCGGTCATGTTTCTAGAAAGATCTCTTTAAGAGACTCTTTCGTCTTAACCCTTGAAGATGGTTATGAATTACCATTCTTCGTCGCTTTAGTTATCGCGATTGATAACATCACCGATCAAAGAAGAGCAGAAAGTAGTAACTACGATTAATAATGGCAAGAATTAAACGTTACTGTGGTCAATATATCCTCGATTTTAATGGGGATAAAATCCAGCAATATTGTGGGCCATATCTCTATCAATTAAATAATGGAAAAGTACAACAATATTGTGGCCCTTTCATTTATGAGATAAAAGGTGATAAAATACAACGTTACTGTGGTCCTTACCTCTTAGAATTTGATGGTAAGAGAATCAAAAGATACTGTGGTAACTATATTGCCGAAATTGAAGGCAATAGAATCAAACAATATTGTGGCCCATATCTCTATGAGATAGATGGGTTCTTAAGTCACGAGCAAATGATGGCATTAATCGCTATCCTATTTGCCTAAAGGAATTATTATGAACAAATACATGAAAATGGCGATAAACGAAGCCAGAAAAGGCATTAGAAACGGACATGGTGGTCCTTTCGGTGCTGTTATCGTTAAAGATGGCGTGGTCGTGGGTAAAGGCCATAACCAAGTCGTCAAGAATAACGATCCAACTTGCCATGGGGAAATCATGGCGATCCATAAAGCCTGTAAGAAATTAGGCACATTTGATTTAAGTGGTTGTGAATTATATACCACTGGTGAACCATGCCCAATGTGCATGTCTGCGATTTTATGGGCCAACATTGAAAAAGTCTATTATGGTTGCAATATCTTAGATACTGAAGACATTGGCTTCAGAGATAAGAAGTTCTACGAAATGCAACAAATTGATGCCAGAAAAGCTTTCGTCCATGAATTAGATAGAAAACAATGTCTAAAACTATACGGGGAATATAAACGCATCACTGATAAGGTCAATTACTAATGAATAACTTTTTTAGCGATTTAGGAAGAGGCATTAAAAGTGTCTTTAAAGGACCAGCCTCAAAAGATAATCTTTTTAATATCGATAATCGTGTGCCTTTAAAGAATGCGATACCTTTTGGTATTCAACATGTTCTAGCGATGTTTGCCGCGAACATTACCCCAATTATCATCGTCTTTTCCGTTCTTGGCTTATTAGGCACTGACTTTGCTATCTATTCCATGCTTGGAGCTTTGTTCATGGCCGGGGTAGGCACAATTATCCAATTGTTCATTGGTGCTAGATTACCAATAGTTATTGGTACTTCTTTCACATTTGTTCCAATCTTTATCACCATTGGTCTAAGCGCTGGTGGTGGAGAAAATGCTTACTATACCATCATGGGTTCCATTATTGTTGGCGGTCTATTCGCTACGATATTCTCCCTTTTCTATAGATGGTGGGGCAAAATCATTAAACCAATTGTTCCTGCGATTGTGGTTTTAGGTATTGGCTTATCTTTATTAGCAAGTGGGGCGAATAGTTTCTTTGGTGGTACATCTGTTATCTCACAAATTATTGAAACAGGTCAAACCGCTTCAGGCGTAGCATATTATTGGTACATCATTGTCGCTTTAGTGACAATTGTTGCGACCTTATTATGGTCGTTATTAATTAAAGGCGTTTGGAAAAACATCAATATTATTGTCGGCATTGCTGTTGGCTATATCGTTAGTTGCTGTATTCCTGGCATGGTGGACTTCTCTGGCTTAGTGATTAACACTAATCAATTAATTGGTTCACATGGTATCTTTGATTTTCCACATTTCCTTAATGTCACAAAATTACAATTCTCACCAGTTCCATGTATCCTCACATCCGTGTGCTTTATCTGTGCGATTATTGAAGCCATTGGTGACACAACCGCTTTAGCGGTCTCTGGCTTAAATAGAAATCCAACACCACGTGAATTAGGCGGCGCTTTAGCCTTTGATGGCCTTAACTCTACAGTGGGTGCCTTATTTGGTGCTTTACCATTAACCACCTTCTCACAAAACGTTGGTATTGTGGCCCAAACTAAAGTCGTTAATCGTTTTACGATCTTTATTGGTGCAACATTCTTATTAATCGCTAGCTTCTTCCCACCAATTGCTAACTTCATCTATTCCATTCCTGATGTTGTTATTGGTGGCACAATGGTCATCTTATTTGGTTCCATTGCCGTCATTGGCATGAAATCAATTTCTGAAATTGGCTGGAGTGATAAGAACATCTTAATCACTGCAATCAGTGTTTGCCTTGGCTTTGGTATTACCATTGCTAACGTGACTTTATCTAGTGGTAACATGGCCGCTTCTCTTGATATATTCAAGAAGTTAGGCGTTGATTGGCTTGGTGACTTATTAAGTAACAATGTCTTAAATATGTTCATCTTAGCGTTTATCCTTTCTTGGGCTTTACCAGAAGATATGCATATCTCCTTATTCCATAAGAAAGAAAAGAAACAAGAAAACTAATATAGATAAAACGGACTAGGGCGACCTAGTCCTTTATTGTAGTTTATAAAACTAGGTGTTATCATTTTGCATATGAAAATTGGAATTATCGGAGCGGGTGCTTCTGGTGTCTATCTAGCCATTAGGGTCAAAGAAAAGAACCCATCTTTTGATGTCACTCTTATCGAAAGAAACGATAAAGCGCTTAAGAAAGTCTTAGTCACTGGCAACGGCAGATGTAATTACGCGAACCTTGGTGAATTAAAGGGTAAATACAATAATGAACTCGCTAATAGACTTCTTGAAGAATTCAAACCTCAAGATTTAGTGGCCCAATTTGACAAGTACGGCATCCATCCAACATATTTAGATGAATTAGTCTTTCCAACCTCAATGAGCGCTCAAACGGTCGTTTTGATGCTAAATAAGAAGATTGAGGAACTTGGTATCAAAGTTAAATTAAATGAAAGTGTTATCGATTATCAAAATAAAGATGGCAAGTTCTTTGTCCAAACAAATGCGAATCAATATGTTTTTGATAAATTAGTGATTTCGGCAGGTGGAAAATCTTATCCACAGTTAGGCACTGATGGCGCATTGCTAGATATCTTAAGGAAGAAAGGCTATAAGATTGAAGCTTTATCACCTTCTTTAAGCCCAATTAAAACTAAAGAAAACACAAAGAGAATCTCTGGTCAAAGAGCCAAAGCTAAAGTCTCTTTATATAAAGATAACAAGGTTATATATGAAGAAAGTGGAGAAGTCTTGTTTAAAGATGATGGCTTAAGTGGCATTGTCATCTTAAATATGTCTTCTTATATCAATCGTCTAAACGATCAAAAGGGTCTTAAGTTAGTTTTAGACTTAGCCCCTAATGCCGAAAGCATTAAACAAAATCAATATTACGAATATGTCGCCCCTAAAATCGCTGAGTACTTAGTCTCTAACGATTTAGACATTCATCGTTTATCATTTACTTTTAAAGATTTCTACGATTATAAAATCGCTGAAGTCAGCCATGGTGGTCTCTCTTTATCTGAAATAAATGATTCTTTGAAATCAAAGAAAGAAAAAGGACTATTCTTCACCGGAGAAGTACTTGATATCGACGGCATGTGTGGTGGCTATAATTTAATGTTTGCATTCGCATCCGCTGAAAAAGTGAGTAAAGCTCTAGGAGAGTAGTATG
>JAFZLN010000113.1 GCA_017551465.1 Bacilli bacterium | reverse complement strand
GGTTAGAATAAACATGCCTTTATTATCACCGCCATCAAATTTAATTTTATTAACAATTGATTCAATAACATCAAATAATCTAGGCGCATATTGCACCTCATCAATGATTAATGGAGTTTTGTGCAAACTTAAAAACAATTCTGGATCTCTTAAAGCTGTTCTCTTTCTCTAAGGTTATCCAAAGTAACATAGTTATATTGGTAGTCTTTAGCGATTTTGGAACAAAGAATGGATTTACCAACTTGTCTAGCACCAGTAATTAAAATAACTGGTTTGCTTTTCATAGCCTTAATAACTGACTCTTCAATTGTTCTTTTTAGCATGTCATAAACCTCCATTTTCGAATTTTTTCGAGTTGCACCTTAATTTTTTCGTTTTTTTGAATTATTGTCAATACTCCTTTATAAAAGCATAAGAAAAACCGCTTAAGCGGTTCCTCTCTTATTTAAAACTAATCTCGCGGTTCTCAATAATCTGCTTTATTACATTTTATATTTCGCAGACAATGTCTTTTCAACTTCACTATCACTTAAATCCGGTAATAGTTCTCTTTGATATTTAATGCCTTTTTCGTTAAGACATGTTTCTAACATATACAGGAATATGCCAATATCAATTCGGTTATAAAACATCACTTTATCCATTGGCATAATGCCGCGTTTTCCAGGTTTCTTATAACGGTGAACCTCTAATGTGTTTTCCTTATTCTCCACAAACCATGGCTGTGTATTACACGCAGATGGCGTGAATCTCACGATATTAGCGATATCCATCTGTTCACCTGACCATATTTCATCAAGTGGTTTCCTTTTAGATTTGAACATGTCTTTTCTAAAACTATTTTCAGGCATTCTTTTAAAGGCAATCATAATGACATATTCTAAACCTTCTATTTCCTTTTCCTTGGTCTTACCAATACCAAACCAAAGCGCACCAATATTGAGTGATGTGAGATATAAATCGATTTGTTCACCGATATAGCCGATATTCCTTAGATATTCGCCTTTAGGCTCACTATAAAAGAGAATGCAGTAGTCAGCGCCTCTATGACATGTTGTTTCATTTTCCTTCACAATTCTTATTTCAGTTTTAATGTCAGGATAAAGAGGTTCAACAGTTATGATAAAATCACTGACTAGTTTTACATCTTCTTCAGTTGTGGGCTCACCACCGATGAAGAAATGGAATGATTTTCGTTTAAAGATCTCTTTGTATAAGTTATTCATGTTATACATAGTATTCTTAGTATTTTTAAATGAAAAGGATTCGTTTTAATTCACGAACCCTTTATTGTTTTATTTCTTTTCTTCCGCTTCTTTTTGGGCTTTCTTTTCCGCTTTCGCGAGCTTCTTATATTTGCGTCCTTCTTTATTGAAGTGATGTAAGCCCTTCCAGAAGTGACCATTGAAGATCATGATTAAGCCATCTAATTGGCTCATACGGAGACCACCACCAGAGAATCTAGACATACCTCTCATTGGTTGATGGACAACACCCATGACAAGAGTATTCGCTAAAACACGGTTTCCCATCTTTCTAAGCACTCTTGTGAACCAAGGAATAGCTTTACCCACTAAACGGCCAATCCAGCGCTTAGAATAGCGTAATTCACTGAATGTGGTATTATAGTCGACCACCATTCTATTCTTCTTATAGAAAGGAAGAGCGCCGTTAGGAATTTCATGACCTAACAAGATTCTGAATTCTTCATCTGGAATATTTCTTAATTCACCACTAGCGTAGTGTGGTAAATCTTCTTCTTTGTTATAAGGAACAGTATTTGTGGTACCGATTTGACTAATCGAGCCTTCTAAACGGATATCATCAATAGAAGCGGCGACATATAAGTCATAGACACCTTTTTCAATTTCCCACTTATTAGTCGCGGTATTGAAATATCTAAATGTCTTATCGTCAAATGGAATGGTGACTTTCTTAGTTTCGCCCGCTTTTAAGAAGACTTTAGTGAAGCCTTTTAATTCTTTGGCAGGTCTAATAAGCGCACTGCCTTTTAAACCAACATATAATTGGGCGATTTCTTTACCATCAACGTCACCAACGTTAGTGATTTCAAAAGTGACACCTTTGTTTTCAACAATGAGATTCTTATATTCAAATGTTGTATAGCTTAAGCCGAAACCGAATGGGAATCTGACTGGCTTTTGCGCGATATCGAAGTATCTGTAGCCAATACCATATGCTTCACGATATTCAATTGTTCTTGTATGGCTTGGGAAGTTATCACTGCTAGCAACATCCTCTAACGCTAAAGGAATGGTTTCTGATAATTTACCAGAAGGATTCACTTTGCCAGAAAGGATATTTAAAGCCGCTTGTGCACCTGCTTGACCGTTAAGATAACAATGTAAAACAGCGGAGACGTCATCGATAAATGGCATTTCAACTGCACTACCGCATGATAAGACAACAACGATTTCTTTATCTAACGCTTTAATATCTTTAACAAGTTCTAATTGGTTGTTTTCAATATGGAGATTTTGCCTATCTAAGCCTTCTGCTTCGGTCACTTCGTCTAAGCCAAGATACATGACCACGACATCCGCTTTCTTAGCGAGTTCAATGGCTTCATCATGCAATTTCTTGTTCTTCTTACCATATCTATTAAAGCCTTTGGCGGTTCCCACAACATTGAAACCTGATTCTGGTAATAAATCGACTGTATTATCTAACTTTGTTGGATTAACAATAGAAGAGCCAGCACCTTGATATCTTGGTAAGTATAAGAAGTCGCCGATAAAGGCTACTTTCTTATCTTTGCGTAATGGTAAGACACCTTTGTTCTTTAAAAGAACAGCACTTTCTTCTGCGAATCTTTGTGCGGCATTATGGTGTTCTTCAACATCAAACTTTTCAGGCGCTTTATTCACACCATTTTCCATGGTGTCAAAGACTGTTTCTAATAGTTTATCAACACAATCATCTAAGATGGATTCTTCTAATTCACCTTTTTCAATGGCATTAATAACTTCTTCTGGTCTATCTGGTGTACCAGGCATTTCTAATTGGTTGCCACATCTTAAAGAGGCAATACCATCATTATTACCACCCCAGTCAGTGACCACTAAGCCGTTATAACCCCATTCTTTTCTAAGGATGTCCACTAAGAGATGTTCATTTTCATTAGCGAACTTACCATTAATTAAGTTATAAGATGACATGATGCTCTTGGTCTTACCTTCTTTAACAGCAATTTCAAACGCTGTTAAATAGATTTCTCTAAATGTTCTTTCATCAACAACACTATCAAGAGTCATTCTGTTTTCTTCTTGGTTATTACAAGCAAAGTGTTTGACACAAGCGGAAATACCATTGGATTGGATACCTCTAACATAACCAGCGGCCATTTTACCCGCTAAATATGGATCTTCAGAGAAGTATTCAAAGTTACGTCCACATAATGGACTTCTTTTCATATTAAGGCCTGGGCCTAAAAGAATATTAACTTTTTGAACCGCGGCTTCTTGACCTAACTTTTGACCTAATTCTTCACCTAATTCAGGATCCCAAGAATTCGCCATTGTCGCAGCGGTTGGATAAGATGTCGCTGGAATAGAAGCGTTTAAACCTAAGTGGTCCGCCGCAGCGGCTTGTCTTCTCACACCATGAGGGCCATCACTAAGGAAGGCACTTGGAATGCCAACTCTATCGATGTTGACTGTTTGCCAGAAGTCCTTACCACTAATTAAACTAGCCTTTTCTTTCAAGGTTAATTGGTCAATGATATCTTGATATTTTCTTGCCATAAAAAACTCCTTATTTTGGGGTATTATTGTAATATTTTCTAAATGCAGTATTAGATTAACATATTGTTAATAGTATTCATACTATCTTACATAAATTGTTGGTTTTATTTCATAAATTGCTTCTTTCTAAGGAAAGAGGCGCACAAGGCGCCCCCTTCTAGAGAAAGGATATATGAAACTTAAAGCTATTAATATTCTTCTTCAGGTTCTTTTCTTTCCTTGACGTTGATCTTATCAAGAGCAATGAGTGTAATCACTGCAGTATCTGCTAAGGCAAGGATACCAACGACGACCCAAGCGGCGATGAAGCCACCTTTCCATGGGCTCATATCGTACCAAATGGAAGCACTTGGAGAGATACCTTGGACGCAGTTACTGTTAGCTTTATTGAATAAGATGTGCTTTGTCGCATCTTTAAGGTGATAGACCGCTGTTGGAGAAGATGCGTCATATAAACCGTCACCACCATTATTTGTTAATGTTAAGTGACCACCTCTTCTAAGCATGAAGTCAGAAGTCATATATGTGTTCTTTTGACCACCAGCATCGGTAATTGCAGTGCCTGTGAAGCCGAATTCGTCTTCTAAGATACCGTGGATGGAAACGGAAGCACCGCCCCATGTCGCACCGATTCTGTTATAGCAAGTCATGATACCTGTAGCAGCGCTCATTGTCTTTTCAGATAATGTGGAAGCTAAGGTTTCACCTTCTTGAGCATAGTATCTAACTGTCATCTTGGCTTCTTTCATGTAAAGTTCCCAACCTTTAAGGTAGACTTCACGGAAAGCTTGTTCATTGACCCAAGCACAGTAACCATTCTTTTGACGGTTTGTTTCTTGATCGTTTAAGGCATAGTGTTTCATGAAGACGATTAAGCCTTTTTCAGAAGCACCACCTGCTTCAGCAGCGGCCATCTTACCGGCTAAAACGCCATCTTCTGAATAGTATTCATAGTTTCTGCCACCAAATGCACTTCTATGCATATTGAGACCGTAACCATAGATACCTGTAATTAAGGAACCACCAGCTAAGTAGTTAGCGTGAGCTTCTTCACCGAAGGCATCACCTAATTCTCTAGCGAGTTTTTCATTGAATGTCGCAGCGACCATTGGATCACCACAGTACCATTTGTTAATGTTCTTAATGGATAATGCAGCAGCGTAGTATCCGTATGGGGAGTCAGCGTCATATGATTCTGGAACACCGTTTTCTGTATCGGCTTTTTCGTTCCAACCACCATTGGTGACCATTTCAACCATTTTATCTTTGGTGAATTGATTCATATAGTCATCCCATTTTGGATCATCGAAGTCAACACCTCTCATACTTGCTAATGTATAGCTTGTTGGATCGGTATTAACTGTTGGCATTTCAGTGATTGGGTTATTTTCTTCAGCCCAAACATCATATTTACCAACTTGTTTTAATGCACGTGCATCTGTTAATTCCATATCTTCATCACGTGGAGATTGTGGGAATGAACCTCTGAAGTTTGTTCTTGTGAAGTTAATAGCGTAGCCTTCACCGTGGTCGACATCACCACCGTAATTCTTGAAGTGATAATTTAATTCATCGTCTTCTTTATTAACCGCGGTTGATTTGTCTGTTGGACGTTTACCATCTTTGCCATCTTTGAAGACGACTTTCTTAGCAAGTGTATCTGTCCATAAGACTTTTTCTTTACCAGAGGCTAATTCATCGATTTCCGCCCAGGAGTGAGCGTTATCGGATAAGTAGAACTTATATTCACCAGCGTCTAAGATATAAGCCTTTTCAACTTGATAATCATAGCTTGTGAAATAGTCTCTATTAACTTTAATTGTTAATGTTTCAGAAGCATTTGGATCTAAAACTTCTGTTTTACCGAATCCCGCTAAGACAACATGTGATTTTTCAACATGGTTAGCTTTGTCTTCGTCAGTATATGGAGCGCTCACATAGATTTGAGCAACGCCTTTACCTTTGACAGCACCGGTATTAGTAACTTTGACTTGGAATGTGTATTCGTTTGTTTCCTTATCGAATGATGGAGTGCCAACGTATTCTTGTGAGAATGTTGTATAGCTTAAGCCATAACCGAATGGGAAGACGACTTCTCTAGCGTAATCAAAGCCAGCATAGTTACCGTCTTTTGCTTCTTTATAAGCTGTTTCGTAATATCTATAACCGACATAGATACCTTCTTCATATTCAACGAAGAATGTTTCGTCTTGATATGAATTGAGTTCATCAGAATTGCTATAGAGGTAAGAACCGAAGTTCTTATATGTTGGATCGTTTCTTAAGTCACGAACGTATGTATCAACGAGGTGGCCAGATGGGTTAACAGCACCCTTTAAGATGTTTGCTAAGGCAATACCACCTTGGGAACCACAGCAACCAGCCCAGATAGCGGCTTTAACTTTACCGAAGTCATATTGGCTATTGGTGTATGGATCTGTGTAGATGCCATTATTCATATTTGGATCATCTTCTTGTAACCAACCAAGTTCCATCGCGTTAGCAGAGTTAACAACGATAATAACTTTGTTGAATTTCTTACAAGCGTAATCAATGAGTTTTAATTCTGCATTAGTGATAACAAGACCACTTCTATTTTGTTCTGCCGCACCGGCATTTAAGGAGTGGTCATTACCTTCACCAGAGTTTCTCTTTAAGGTGATAACTGCGGTTGGGTATTGAGCGAACGTTCCTTCTGCACTTGCTAAGGAAGTGGCTGGATCAGCGAAGTCACCACTTGTGGCAGCATATAAATCTTTAGTCGCAGTGTTGAATGGGATATCTGTATCTTGTTCAATACCATTAGCGAGAGAAACCGCACCTTTTGTATCAGCTGGGTCTTCACCACCAGACATATTGTTATGCCAGGAATAATAACCGAGAACGGTAACACCTTCATTGGCCGCTAAAGGAAGAGCGTTGTCTTTATTTTTGAGCAATGTCATACCTTCTTCGGCGGTTAATTGTGTCATTCTTTGTGCATTCTTTAATGCATCATCTTGATTATCAAATTTGAAGTTAATGTAATTACCGTCTAAGTTACTGTTATCGTTTGTGTGTTGTTTACCACGACCGAGTAACAAGTCTAAGTTATTAGATTGCATGTTAGCGGCGATTGTCGCACCACCTAAGATAGCGAGAACCGCGATACCGGTAACAGCTAAATATGTAATTCTTCTATTTTTTGCTTTCATGATCGTCTCCTCCTATTTACTGATTTCGACGTTTTGTCTGCTGTTAACTTTTCTGGCATAGTACTTTTGGAATAAGAGTAAGCCACAGTTAAGAGCTTTAACGATACCGACGATTAAGCAGACCACACATGTGACGACTGGGAAGTAATCTCTACCGAAATATAATTCACCATTAATCGCTGGTAATAAGTATGCTTCGTAATAATTGGTGTAAGAACCTGTGACGTGTTTGGCGTTTTCAATCCATAACTTGTCAACGTTGAGTAGGATGATACCACCGAAGATTAAGAAGACTGCGACGATACCTTCAACAATGGCTTTCTTCTTATTTGTGCCTCTTCTTAAGAAGTTGGTAGCGAGCATGATGCTGGCGACGATACAACCAATTAATGGTAAGAAGCATCCTAAGAATGTCCAAATGTTGAATGTTGTTTCGGTATAACCTTGAATGATCATATTACCGAAACCGGCGAAGATGGTTTGATAACCTGGATAGGAGAAGCCATCTGCGTATTTTGTGCCATCGTCTGTATAGATTGTTAATACATCAGAGAAGTTGTATAACACTAAGATTGCGACGGCGAGAAGACCTAAGGCAATGGAGATAAGAGTTACGACACGAACCACTGGTTTTAAAACCTTTAATAATTTGTTTTCCATGTGTTATCCCTCCTTATTTGACTTGGCTTAACACAATGACTTGTGTTGAGCTACCGAAGAAACTGGAAACAGAAACTCTAAGAGTAATTTCATATTTACCTTCGGCGTTTGGAACGAATTCCGCAGTTTTGCCATCGATGGTAATTGTTAATTTACCAGCGGCATCTTTGCTCCATTCACCAACGAATGAGGCTGTAGAACTGCCGAGATATAATTTAGCAGCACCTGTTTCTAATAAGTTGAAGTTGACTTCTTTTGTGCCACCATCTGGACCAGATGTGGTATAGGAACCAACGAATTCATGAGTGTTAGCGCCTTCGAAATCAGCGGTTGTGAACTTCTTCCATTTGAAGTCTGGATTGAGTGAGCAGTAATATGTGTTACCACTGTAGACTAATCTATAACCTGGATGTTCAGCATTGACTGATGCTTCAGCGACGTATTCTGTATCACCATCATGAACAATGATTTGTTCACCTTTTTTCTCCCAAGTCATACCGAATGTTAAGCTTCTATTAGCACCATTTGGAGTATTGAGAACGACGGAGTTATCAGAACCATGTAAGTACATATACGCTGTAGCGACAGAGTTGTTATTACCTGTGGCTTTCGCGTAGAAGATGTATGTGGAGTCTCTTTCATCCCACTTCTTATAATCCTTAACCAAAGAATCTTTGAATGTTGGATCTTTAGCTTGGAAAAGAATTGTTTCAGATTCATCACCAATCTTCACATTGTAGTAGAAGCTGTGACGACCTTCTGTTCTATCGAAGTCTGTATGAATGACTGTTTTACCTTCGTCATTGAATGTAATTTTGTAACCATAGCCTTTTTCGTACACATATGTGCCTTCCACGGCCCAGTTATATTTTTCTAAATCTTCTTTAACAACTTTGAGTTGTGCAGAAGCAGATTTTGTTGAATCGACTGTACTTGTCGCTGTAATTGTGACTGTACCTTCAGCGACTGGAGTGACAGAACCATTATTAACGGTTGCAATCTTTTCATCAGAACTTGTCCATGTCACGCTGTTGGAAGCGCCTTCTGGAGCAACTGTAACTGTCGCGGTAACCGCTTGATTAATGAATGCTTCTTCTAAGCTTAAGGCGAGTGTTAATGATGTTGGAGCAACGGCTTGTTGTTCTTCGCCGCCTTGTTGTTGGCCACCACCTTGTTGACCACCACCGAATGGGTCTCCACCTTGTTGGCCTTGACCGCCAAATGGATCGCCGCCTTGTTGCTCTCCACCTTGTTGACCTTCACCTTGACCTTGGCCTCCGAATGGATCTCCGCCTTGTTGTTCTCCACCTTGTTGTTGGCCTTGACCTTCACCGCCTTGGCCACCGAATGGATCGCCACTTTGTTGGCCTTGGCCTTGACCACCAAATGGGTCTCCGCCTTGTTGGCCTTGGCCTTCGCCACTTTGTTGCTGTTGTTCTTCAGCGCCGAAGCCTTCGAATGTTGGCCCACTGGAGTTTCCACCTGGGCCGCCACCTGGGAAGCCGCCACCACCTGGGAAGCCGCCACCTGGGCCGCCTTGGCCGCCACTACTTGCGGTAGCGTGACGAGCGACTGCTATACCAGCAAGTGTGAATTTGTTGCTATTTTGATTAATCTTGCCTTGGAACTTGTAATCATAGTCACCGAATGTGTATTCCGCATTATAAGAACTGGAAGTAACGGCGACAAAGTTCACTGGCATCTTAGCGTTACTCTTACAACCGACTAAACCTGATAGGCCAGCAGCTGTGACAACGAGTAAAGCCACTTTCTTAGAAAATTTCATTATTTTCCTCCTTTTTTGAAGTCTGAACTTCAGTCGTAAGCAATATAAAAGAATTAAAAAGAAAGAAAATTTAATTGGTATAAGAAGTATGAAAAAGAGGACAAAAAAATGTCCGCGAGGGACATAATGTTTGATTTTTGTGACGAAATTTTAGATGATCACCGAGCTGTTTTTACGAGAAATCGCAAGGTATTGCTTCATGATTTCTTCTTTTCTTTTCTTGGCCATTGGTAAAGATGTACCAGTGGTTAAATAGACTTCTTCGTTCTCAATAGAACGAATATATAAATAGTTCAATAAATAGCCTTTATGGATACGTAGGAACCCGTATTCGCGTAACTTCTCTTCTAATGTACCTAAAGGCACGCGTATGTTTTGTGAAGACTTATCTTTAAGGACGACCTTTTGATAGTTTCTGTCGCCTTCAATATAAACGATGTCCTTAATCTTAAAGGAATAGGTTTTTGTCTTATCAAAGAAATCGATCTTTGTTTCATTACTTTCATTATTAGCGACGGTTTGGAAGAACTGATTCATCATTAAAGAGAAGTCATCAATGAGCTTAGATTTACGAATAAAACCAAACGGATGGAACTTTAAGCATTCAAAGACTAAATCTTCTCTTTGAGAAAGGAAAATGATTTGTCCATATTTAGAGATAGCGGCTAGTTCATTAGCCACGCTTAAACCATTCATTTCAGGCATATCAATATCAAGGAATGATAAATCAAATTTCTCTTCTTTGGCGCTGGCAAGGAAGTTTAATGGATTAGAAAAAGAGAAGAGACGGTATTCAGCATTCTTTTCTTTTAAGAAAGCTTCAACAGCGCTTGTGGAGATCATCAACGCTGTTTTGTCATCATCAAGAATGGCAATCTTAAGCATCTTGGTTCTCCTTAACGTTTAGATTTAAAACAGCATCACAAATGAATCTATTATCTTCGATGTTGAAATCAACATAACCATTATATGCATTAGCGATATTCTTAATAATTTTAGTGCCATATCCATGTCCACGGCCCACTTTACTAGTCTTAGTTAAAGCGCGTGGATTAACTTTTTCCATATTGATTGGGTTAGAGACGATAAAACGAATAAAGTCGTTTTGTTTGATGATTCTCACCACAATGGTATCTTTTCCTTCTGAATAATAGTTCTCTAACGCATTATCAATCATGTTAGTAAGTAAACTAACTAAATCGATATCTTTAAATGGTAAAGATGGTGGAACCACTACTTTAACATCAATCTTAATCTTTTTAATTTTTGCTTTTGTTAACTCTAAGTTAATGATGGAGTTAATGACGTTATTAGAGCAAGAGAAAGAATTAAGGATAGGATTAGAAGTATTTAAATAATCTTCAACATATTTCTTTGCCTCTTCGTTTTGTCCTTGTTGTAACATGACATCAACATAAGAGAATTGGTTTTTAATATCGTGTCTTAGTTTTTCTAATTCTTCTCTATTTGTTTGGTCGATAGCGATAGACATTCTTTCTGCATCTTCAAGAGTCTTTTGCACTTCAAGATTAGTGATCTTATGTCTATGTTCAATATTCTTATAAGTCGCGTAGTATGAGAAGTTAAGAATAAAGAGCAGCACTATATCAAGTATAGAAAGTAACACCGTGGTCGATGTTTCTTGTGTCATCGATGCTTGTTCATAAATTGCCGCGGTTAAAAGTAGCGCTGATAAAGCGGTGACGATGGTCACCATTTCACTAGATAAATTGCGGTATCTATTAATATTGATAAAGTTCAATAAAAGACAAACTGCGGTAAAGAACATATAAGGTATTGCTCTTGCCACAACAAGGGCGAAACCATTATTTGTCATGTTACCCATAAAGAAGCCAAAGTTCTTAGAAAGGACTTCCACGACCGCGACTGATGAAATCAGAATGGCGGTTTTAATAAATCTATGTAGTTTTCTGCTTCTCGCAAAGATTAAGCAGAACACACCCACAATAATAGGTAAAGATAACGCAAAGATAATCTGCAACGCATATTGATTATGAGTAAGATTCGCTAAAGAGAACATTACTGAGGCAAATAAAATGCATGTAGCATAACTCGCCAGGAATGTTATCGCCATTTTAATAATATTCTTCTTGGTGGTTGGTCTTTCCCATAAAAGAATGGCAAAACCAGCCGCTACAAAGAAATAAGCAATAAAAGTTGTAGCGTCTAAAATTCTAGAGTAATAAAAGACAAAAGCGTCTGCAAAGCTGTCAAAAAACATATGTTAGTTCGTGTTTATATTATACAAAATAACTCATGCATATGCACGCTTGGGACAAAAATATTGAATATTGGGACAAAAGAAAAGAGACGCCCATGAACTAAGCGTCTCCCCTGAGAAAGGATTTATGAAATTTAACAATTCCACACGGTTTTATTTTTTGGCTTCCATCCAGTCAAATAAGTTAAGAGCATGTCCTTCAGCGTCTTTAACTTCTTCAGTTGATGGAGCAGCGATGTTATTTGGATCAGCTTGGTCTAAAGCCACTTCATCACGGAAGATATAGATCCATGAATAGTGACCTTGGTAACTATTACCTTGAGGATTACCATCTGTTCCAGTTACATCAGTGAAATATGAGAAATGTAAATCTTTAGCACCCGCGGCTTTTAATCTTTGGTATGTTGGGATAACAAAGTTAGTAGCATCAACGGTTGTATCATTAGCGGCGTGAATGAACCACATTGGTAAATCTTTTAACTTTTGAATATCTTCATCAGTCACGAACGAATCACTATAAGCTTCACAGCAAGGATAGAACGCTCTAAAGAAGCTGCCATATGTAACGGCCATTTCCATGGTCATATAGCCACCATTGGAGCAGCCACCGACAAAGATACGGTTTGTATCGATATCGCCGTTATCAGCGATGTATTTGTCGATTAAAGATTTTAATGATTTTGTATAGATGGAGTGACCAACACCATTATTAATGGAGCCTGTTCCACTGTTCATCCAATACGTTGGTGTTTGAGCGGCTAATACATAGGCACCTTTTTGTTTGCCTTTAACGAAGTGAGATTGAATCTCTTCTTCGCCTAAAGCAGTAACATCGTTACCTAATAAAGCGATATCAGGATCTGTACCACCTTCACCCATACCATGTAACCATATTACTAATGGATTAAGGACACCATCTTCTCTAAGAGCATCTGTTTGATAATCTTTATAAGTTAAGGTGTATCCTTCAGCGGTATGTGATTTAGCTTCGCCCCAATCTCTTGTGGATAAGACGATTCTTGATCTAATAGCGTTAAATTTAAATGAACTATCATATGTTTCATCACCCACTTTAAGTGTTTGACCACTCGCTAATTGAACTTCAGCGGTAATGTTGTTAGTCCAGTTATTAACACTGTTAGCGTATGTGAAGCAAGAAGCACCATCTGCTGGACCCCAGCCACTGTAACGCATTTCTAATGAAATACGGACATAGTTAGATTCTTCGGCGGTGATAATTTGACCTTCTTGGTCACATAAATCGACAGAAGTAACTGTACGATTACTTTTATTTGTTTTGACGGTGAATTGTTTACCTTGTAAGTCCGCTTTTTTGACTTTGGCTGGGAAGTTTAACTTCACACCAACGATAGCAGGACCGAATTCAAAACCTTCGACAAGGTAGTCAATTGTGTCATATTCATCAACGAAGAGTTTTAACACTCTATCGAAATAGCCTTGTTTACTAACTGTAATATAAGCCATACCTGGCTCATCAGTTTTAATGTTGCCATCTTTATCAACTGTAGCAATGCTTTCGTTATCACTGCGATAAGAAACGCCTTCAACATCAGTAATAACTTTGCTTGAATAACCCGCCTCAACAGTATCTTTAGATAATGATGCTTTTAAGATCTTTCTAGCGGTTTCTACGACTGGTTCAGATGAACTAGATGCAGGATTACCACTAGGTTGATTGTTACAAGCGGAGATAGTTAATAAAGAAGCAAATAATATTGGAAATAATAGTTTTTTCTTCATAAGTGTATAAGTTAGAGGGCCTGGCCTAACAACCAAGCCCTCTATCCTTTCTAGATAATTGATTATCGTGCTTGTGGTAATGAGATAACCACGGATTCAGAACCTGTTAGTTTGAAACAGTCAAAGTTTGGAGCTTGGGCTGTGAATTCAATAACGATAGTATTAGCGCCTTGTTGGACATCGACTTGACCGAAGTCAACATCACGCCAGTTATGGTAATTGCTTTCTGTGTTGCCTGGTAAGACTTTACCGGTTAAATCAACATCAGCACCATTGAGTTTCATTGTCATGCATTCGGCTAAAGCGTGTTCACCGATGGACATTGTGAATGTTGACCAGTCAAATGAACCTTTAGTGGAAGCAGCTGTTAATTTTAAGCCAGCTTTGCCAGCAGCACTTGCGTTGAATGTAAGAGTAACTTTGTTACCAGTGTTGCAGTAACCTAAGGCTTTGCCACCATGAGCGTGTTCGTCATCTTCAACGACTAAGTTTTGAGCTGCATCAGCGCCTTCTGGTCTTTCTAATAAAGCGGATTCGAAATCTAAATATGTGACACCAGCTTGTTCTTGGCTGTTATCAATGAGTTCGTCTTCACTTGGGAAACCTGAAAGTTTTAAGCAGTCAATGTTTGGACCTTGAGTAATGGCGGTTAAAACGAATGTGTTTTCACCTTGGACTAAGTTAACTTTGCCTAAATCAAGTTCAACATAGTTGTTGAAATTGAAGCTTGTGTTACCTTCTAAGACCTTGCCTGTTAAACTAACAGGAGCATTGTTTAATGTTAAGGACATGCATTCGCCTAAATCCATATCTTTGATAGCCCATGTGGAATAATCTAAATCACAAGCAGCAGCGACGATGGATAAGTCGACTTCAACGGCTTTTTCCGCAGTGTATTTGAGTGAGAATGTTTGTTCAGCGGAGAAATAACCGATAGATTTGCCACCAGAAGCGAGTTCATAATCTTGAACTTGGATGGTGCTACCTTCTGGGAAGATGCCATCTTCAGCTTCTAAAACGACTTGATTAGCGACTGGTTTAGCAGTAACGGTAACATTGACCTTTGCAGATCTATATTCATCCTTAGAAACTGTAATTGTTGTTTTACCAACACCAACACCGGTGATTAAACCAGTTGTGCTGACTGTAGCGACTTGTTCATTTGCGGATTCATATGTTAAACCGGTTAATGTAGAAGTGATTTGTGCTGTTTCTTCGACTTGGAGTTTAACGTCTGTTTCAGCAACTGTAACCTTTGGTTTTTCCACTGCTGGAACAACCGCGAGTTGTAATGTTTCAGCGGTATAAATTAGGACTTCGTCCATGTTAACGCCAGAAGAACCGATTAATTCGATTTCTAAAACGTTATTACCAGCGATTAAGTTAACATCACCTAATTCAACAGCGTGGAATTCATAGTAGTTATTTTCAGTTTCTGGAACCACTGTGGTTTTTCCTGCTAAGGAGAGTTCGGTGTTATTGAACTTGATGGATAAAGCTTCCGCTAAGTTGACTTCAGTGGCATAAGCCATGGAAATACCGATACCAACTTGGGCGGCTTTGTCTGATGTAAATGTGAGTTTTTCTTTACAGCCAGTGTACAAGTTACCAATACTTGTGCCATCTTCTGTTGCACCGTTGTTGTTTTCAACTGGTGTATCAAATGGACCACTATACCATGTACCAAAGAAGTAGGCACCCCAACCATCATCCATACCTGGAGTATGTTCGGCTTGTTCTAAACCTAAGTGGTACTTAGCTTCTCTTTCAGGAGCCTTTAAGACTGTAATTGTGAATGTGCCGTTAGCATAGCCTTCTTTCTTGGCGGTAACTCTAGCAGCACCATCCTTAATGGCGGTGACTAAGCCACTATCAGAAACAGAAATAATGTCTGTGTTCTTTGTGGACCAGGTGACGCCTTCCACGCTGGCGGATAATTGTAATGTTTCACCAACTTGGATTTCTTTCTTATTACCTTCGGAGGTAATTTCGATTTTTACTTCTTCCACTTCAGAGGAGGATTGTCCTGCACCTGAAGAATTGCCACCTGGAGTAGTATTACATGCGGCAAGACCCATAGTGAGTAACAAAGCACTCGCTAAAACTGGAAGTAATGCTTTTTTAGTTTTCATTATGATTTTTCCCTTTCCTAAAAAACATTGTGCGTTTCATTAAGAGGAGATCAAAATTATGCTCTTCTTAACAAATACTCTTGTGTGTGAATACTTTTAGAAAATTGGTTTTTTACATGCGAGCGTAAAAAGACACCAAAAATTCGCAAAGTATTACTAAATTCGTATCCATCATAGATAAGGGAAAAACATTAAGAAATAGATATTACATAACCTTGCATCATTTATACGTAATCTTACATTTGTGGGTATGAAAAAAGCACAATTATCATGATTTGAATTGTGCTCTTTTTTATTAAGTTTTAGATTGCTATCTTTAATTTAAAGATACCATCTTTTGTTTCGTAGTCCATCTTGCCATCATACTTCTTAACAATATAGGCAATCGACTTCGTGCCATAACCATGATATTTTTTGTTTTCTTGCTTCGTGGTTTTGATTGATCCATCACCATTGAATGATAACTCACCATGATAGTAGTTAGTTTCTTCAATTGATAACAAACCATGCTTTCTAGAAGCAGTTAAAGAAATGATACGGTGTTCTTTTTCTTCAATGGCTTCTGTCGCCTCAATGGCGTTATCGATGATATTGGTTAATAAGAAGTATACGTCACTTGTGGCCATTTCTTTAAAAGCATCACCATCCACTAAAGAAGTGAACTCAATACCAACAGAATTACAATAGATAAGTTTATCTTGTAATAAGGCATCGATATTAACGTTACCGGTTTTAACACTGCTGTCGTAGAAGTTAAGAGATTCCTCTAATAAGCAGAAATCTTCATCGGTTAATTCACCTTTCTTAGCTTTAAGTCTTCTTAATTCTTTTCTTAAGTCATGACACTTCATATTAATGAAGTTGATGTTATTTTCCATCATTTCTTGTTGTCTAACTTTAGAATTAAGTGTGGCTTTAATAATCATTGTTTCTTGACGGTGTTCCACAACACGGAAGCCACCCACTACTAAGACATCAAATAAGACACAGAAGGCAATTAATGTGCCCGCAAGGATACCTTTAAGTACATTGACGTTTTGTAAGTACCACGCTTGGTTAAGACCTTGGGCAATGAACACATTAGCGACGTTAACAACTAGATACACCACAATGCCTAAGATAATGATGTAGACCTTGCTTAAAATGTATTTGGAGTATTTTACATAGTATTTAGCAATACCAAAATAGAAGCCGACATAGGCTAAAGATTTAATGGTATAGAGAATGCTGTTATAAATGATATTGTATCTTTCAACGATGACTTCTATGGCCTCGCTTTCATTGTAAAGTGCACTAAAGATTTTGCCACTTAAGCCAGTATCCAAGATAAGAACGCCTAGTTGATAGGCCATATGTTGGAAGGTATAAGCCACTGATAAAAGAAGCATTAGATTTAATGGTTTAATCTTATAAGCAAAGAGGAAACCACCAAAAATAGTTAAGACGGGTATGGTATATACCGCAATATTGATCCATTCATTCCATTGTTCTGGTTTAACAAAATTATATAAGCCAACAATTGCGATTGCCGCACCACTAGAAGCAATTAATAAACCAACTGGTATAGAAATATATGGTTTAAATCTAAAAGTCAGTCGGTGCTTTATAAGCATCACTGCTGCGACGATAAACTCAACTGTAAATGATATGAACATTGTTAGTAACGTTTTAAGATCCATACTCTAGTTACCTTCTTCCATAATGTATCTTTTGAAGCTTTCCATAAATCCCTTCTTCTTTGGGTGGGAAATAGCGATGGTTTCATCATTCACTAATTGGATGTCTAGTTTTTCTACACGCTTTATATTATGCGCATTAACTAGATAGCAAGAATTGCATCTGATGAACCAGTGCTTCTTAAGTTGTTCTTCAAATTTCTTTAAAGTGCCTGTTGTTGTAATCTCTTCATCATTTTTTAAATGGAAAATAATGTCATGAGAGATAACTTCAACATATAAGATATTGTTTGTTTCTATTTTATTAAAGCCACCTTCGTTAGGTACCACAACAAAGTTGTCACTCTTTTTACCTAACTTTTTCATCACTCTTTCAAGTCTTAAATAGAATGAAGCATATGATAATGGTTTTAAGACAAAGTCAATAGCGTCTACTTCGTAGCCATTGGTGGCGTATTTCGCTAAATTAGTGGCAAACATAATCACCACTTCTTCATCTTTTTCTCTAATCTTTCTAGCGACATCAATGCCGTTCATCGCGGACAAGTTGATATCTAAGATAATGAAGTCATATTGGCTTTTGAAGCGCATTAAGAAAGCATCGCCACTAGCAAAGGTTTGGATATCAAAAGATATTTTCTTTTCTTTACTATAGCGATCTAAGAGTGAAAGACAGTTGTTTAAATCATCAACGGAGTCTTCCACAACCGCGATCTTAATATCTATTTCGTTCATTCTTGATAATTATACCATTAAGGTGGTTTTAAGAAAATAATGAACCCCGCATCCATGCGAGGAATTGGGGTTCATATTTTAAATGTTGTTTTTAGTGACCGTCACTAGCTTTGACAACTTCTGGGATGCCAACAGCAGCGTAGTCTTCAAGAGTCCAAACGTTATTGGAATGTGCACAAGCATAGAGGATGTTCTTAGCCGCTCTTCTGATATAGATTGGACCATCGTGTGGAAGTAATGTGCGTAATCTGCTTGGTTTGTTACCACTATTTAATTGGCTTGGTGTTAACCAAATATCATTACCAGCAACTAAGCCAATGTTTGTGGCCATGTAGTCACTACCAGCATAGTCGGTAACGACGACACCATGGAAGCCCCATTCTTCTCTTAAGAGGGTTGTTAATAAGGCTTTGTTACCACCAGCCCACCAAGAACCGACACAGTTGAAGGATGACATAATACCTAAACCGCCTAAGTCGACATAGAGTTCAAATCCACGAGCGTAGATTTCTCTAATCGCTTGTTCAGTCGCCCAGCAGAAGACGCCGGAACGGCTATTTTCTTGTTCATTTAACAAGAAGTGTTTAGCGTATGTGTAGACACCATATTTTAAGGCACCTTGAGCGGTGTGACCGGCCATTAAGCCAGCGATTAATGGATCTTCTGAGTAATATTCGAAGTTTCTACCACCGAATGGTGAACGGTGAGTATTGATACCAGGAGCATACCAGCCTGTTAAGCCACGGGCAGCACCTTCACGACCGATGGATTCACCCATAACTCTCGCAACATCTGTTGACCAAGAGCAGGCAACGATAACTTCACTTGGGTGACCTGTACCAGAGTGGAAGGCCGCACCAGGACCATCATAGTCGACAGTAGCGGATTTACCAATGCTACTAACAGCAGCGGTTTGGAAACCACCATATTCAATTAATTTTTCCATGTCACCATAGGACATTTGACTTAATAAGTCTTCCCAACGTGGATCATCAAACGCAGCATCTTTTAAATCTCTGAGTGTTAAATCACCAGCGACTTCTTGTGGTTTGATTTCTTCATCGATTTGATTATCTTCGAGAGTGAAGGAATTTGGACCAGAGTTATTGCTTGCGCCACCTGGGAAGTGGCTTGCATCTGGGTTAGAATCTCTACTGATTTTATCTGTGGCTTGCCATGTACCTTCAAAGTCATTTCTTGATAAGTATGTATTAGCAGTAACGCCACCACCGAATTCGACATCTTGGAAGATGTTAGCGTATTCTTTACCTGTTTGGTAAGAGGTCTTGAATTCGACATCAGCATCAAGAGTCATTTTCTTAGCGTTTTCTCTATGAGAGACTTCAGTCTTGGCTAAATCCCAAACATTTTCTCTAACGGAGAATTCATATTCGCCTTTATCTAAGATGTAATAGCCTTTTTCTGTGGACCAGGAAGCGAAATCTCTAAAGTTGAATTCTAATTTATAAGCTTTTGTTTCACCTGGTTCGATGAGGTTTGTCTTTTGGAAAGCTGTTAAAGAATAATAGGACTTTTCAACACCGCCAGCGATATATGGAGCATGGGTGTAGAGTTGTACAACATCTTTACCAGCGACTTCACCGGTATTCTTAACTTCAACAGTGACTTCGACTTTTTGAGCGTCTTTATCCACTTTGAAATCAGCGATGGATTTATCGAATGTTGTATAAGATAAACCATGACCGAATGAGTATTGAACTTCGTCTTCATAGTCGATATAGCCTTCTTTAGCGGCGGTTACATAGTAACGGTAGCCAACATAAATGCCTTCGACATAGTTTGTAAATTTGGCTTTGTTAGCAGCACCAGAGGTATAACTTAATGTGGTATCATTACCAAAGTTTTGGTAAGATGGCGCACTCTTAACGTTATATGGCCAGGTATCCACTAAGTGACCAGATGGGTTCACGACACCAGCGAGGATTTCTGCGACGGCTTTTGTACCAGTTAAACCTGGGTGACCCATAAAGACAGCAGCGTCGATTTCTGGATCATCTAAGAATTCAGATTCGATACATGTTGGGACGTTTAATAAGATGATAACTTTTTCAAAGTTTTCTTCGAGCATGGTGATTGCGGATAACTCATTTGCTTTGAGTTGTAAATCTGTAATCTTCATGTCTTCGTCTTCACTACCACGTCTGGTGATACAGAAAATAGCAGTGTCAGAGAATTCTTTTGCGTCCTCTAATAAGGTTTTGCCACCTAAAGCATCAAGTGGCGTTTCATAAGCACTGACTGGTGGTTCGTAATCATATGGGGCTTTACTACTAACGATTTCAGCATAACCATATTTGTTAAAACCACATTGAATGTCATAATCACTTTCCGCGACAGAAATTGTTTTCTTGTTGCTGGAATAGTAATTCTTAATCATGTTGAAGAGGTTATTATTGATTTCAAAACCTTGATCCTTCATGGCTTGTTCGAGTTTTAAAGCCACTCTTGGGAAGCCACTGACACGACCATCGGTTTGGAAGGAACCAGAACCACCATTACCATAGAATAAACCATAAGCACATGAACCGAAGATGTTCACTTTCTTATTTTGTTCTAAGTTAATTGGTAAGGCTTTGTTTGAGTTCTTTAAGAGAACTGTGCCTTCTTCTTGAATGGTAACAACGTTCTTTTCCGCTTCTGCGGCGGCTTGTCTTGATGTTTCAGTATCGATGATGTCAACATGACTACCACGTAATGTAAACATTAAGTTCGCAAATGCTGCGGTTGGTAAGAATGAGGCCACAGGGGCAACGAGAAGTGCTGCAACGCACACAACTGGAATTAACCAGCGTTTCATTCTGTGCCATGTGATAGCATTCTTAACTGGGCCAGTTGCGGCTTTGGCAATGGCCTTTTTCTCTTCCTTAGGTGCTTTTTGATAACTATCAAAAGCTTCTTGATCGCCTTCTTTGAATTTCATCTTACCAAAGACAAGCTTTAATAAGACAAAGCATCCAACAAGCGCGGCCGCGGCAACGATGATGATAATTAAACCAATCCACCAATACTCAAGGATGTTACCCCAAGTATAGCCGGCAGCTACTTCCTTATCTAAGAAAGACTCTAAGATAGGTAAATTAACCATAAATAAATCTCCTTTATAAATATTTATGAGTTGTCAAAACATAGAAAAGTCAGATTAAAGACTAAATGCTATGCTTAACGTTTTGCGATGATACTATAACAACAAGATTTTTCAATCACACAGAAAAATTCATAAAATTGCTATTAATCAGCATAACCTTGCAAAACAGCGCAAAAGTCTCCTTTCTCGAAAACTATGTAAACGTTAAACATATGAAAAAGCCCGACAAAACTTCAAAATATATGTTTAACTTTTGTGTCTATAATATAACAAGCGTAAGCGCGCATTACAAATAATAAGTTAGTAAACATCTAATAAAAATTAGAAAATAACAATCCACCGGACAATCCGGTGGTTTTTCATAGACGGGCAGATATTAGCCCTTTGTTCTAGCCGCCCTCCTCAAGGGCGAAGACGGACCATCGCTTGCTTTTGTCCTTAGCTACCCGTAAACGGGTCGTCGTCG
>JAFZLN010000112.1 GCA_017551465.1 Bacilli bacterium | reverse complement strand
GTCTCCTTTCATATTCAAGCGTTGGTCCGCATGAATATTGTAAGGAGATTTTATTTATTGGGCAAAACTATAAGTTTTACCTCCACCCCAGACTATCTGGGGGTTTTAACTCGCTCATCGTTCGCACGATGGCTCAGACAACAAAAAAGCCTGCACGTCTGCAGACTTAATTGTGTGAGAGGAGAAACTTCCCACTACTTCATAGCTCTAATGAATAATTCATTAATCTTATCGACGAAAGCTTTCTTATCAACAATTTCTCTACCTTCTAGAAGCATAGCTTCTTCATAGAGAATATTGGCATATTCTTTAACTAATTCATCATCATTTTGAATCTTAGCAAAGGCTTCAAATAATGGGTGGTTTGGATTGATTTCCAAAATCTTTTCCGCTTTAACGGTATCTTCCGCGCCTGGCTGCTCGTTAAGGGTCTTTTCCATTTCAAGGGATAAGCCATCTTTAGTGGAGACACACACTGGAGCGTCCACCAACTTAGAAGAAACAACGACATCGTTAACTTTGCCCGCGAGAGCTTCTTTTAATGTATCGAATAATCTCTTATTATCCGCGGTCACACTATCGATTTTCTCTTGTTCTTCCTTGCTCACTTCGGAAGCGGATTCATCACTGATAGATTTGAATTCGACTTTATCGTAATCATGTAACATCATGATGGCGAATTCATCGATTTTTTGATCTAACAATAGGACGTCTACGTTATTTTTACGATATTTCTCAAGTTGAGGTAATAACTTAATAGCGTCTAAGTTTTCACCACTGACGAAGTAGATATACTTTTGATCTTTGGCCATCTTTTCTTTATAGTCCGCTAAAGAGATGTATTTATCTTCGTTATTGAGGGAATGGAAGATTAAGGTATCTTGTAAGAGTTCTTTCTTCGCACCATAAGTGCTATAAACACCATATTTAACTAATTCGCCAAAGCTCTTCCAGAAGGTGACGTATTTATCAAAGTCGGTTTTCTTAATATCTTTTAATTTATCGACAATCTTCTTTTCGACGTTTTCACTAATCTTCTGCATGATTGGTGATTGTTGAAGCATTTCTCTAGAGATATTAAGTGAGAAATCACCAGAATCCACTAAGCCTTTAACAAATTTAAGATAATCAGGGATTAATTCTTGGCATTTATCTTTGATAAAGATGCCTTTGCTATATAGTTGTAAGCCTCTTTCATAAGAGTCGCTATATAAGTTATATGGAACGTGACTTGGGATGAATAATAAGGCATCATAAGTAATCTTGCCATCTACTCTAACAAAGAGGGACGCTAATGGATTTTCATAATCACTGAACTTATTCTTGTAGAATTCATTTAAGTCTTCATCAGTTACTTCACTCTTGTTTTTCTTCCAAAGAGGAATCATGGAGTTAAGTGTTTCAATGACTTCTTTATCTTCGTATTTTCCTCCAACAGGTTTACCATCTTTATCCAAGACTTGTTCACTCTTAGTGACCATCATCTTAATTGGGTAACGGATATAGTCACTATATTTTTTAACTAAGTTCTTAATCTTGTATTGTTCAAGATAGCTATCGTAGTCCACTTCTTTAGAAGATTTCTTTAAGTAGATGGTAATTTCAGTACCATTGCCTTCTTTTTCTTTTTCTTCAATGGTGTAGCTTTCTTGACCGTCACTAGTGAATAAATAACCTTGGCCATTATATGTCTTAGTTAAAACTTCAATTTTAGAAGCCACCATGAAGGCACTATAGAAGCCCACACCGAATTGGCCAATGATATTGAGATCTTGTTTTTCTTTAGCTTCTTTAAGTTTAGAAGCAAAGTCTTTAGACCCACTCTTAGCGATAGTGCCTAAGTTATTGATAAGGTCTTCTTTACTCATACCAATACCGTTATCAGAAATGGTGATGGTTCTTTTCTTTTTATCGACACTTAAATTGATTTCAAAATCATTTAAAGGCATTTCACCTTTACTGTTTAAGGCTTGATAACGATATTTATCAATCGCATCAGAAGCGTTACTGATTAATTCCCTTAAGAAGATTTCATTATTGCTATAAATGGAATTAATCATCAAGTTTAATAGTTCTTTTGATTCAGTTTGAAACTCTTTTGTTTCTTTCATATGTTTGTCCTATCTTTGTCATTAATGACAATTTATATTCATTGATAGTTTACCACTATCGAGATATTTCTTCAAAAAAAGCCGCGACCCCATAAGTCGCGACTTGAAAAGCTAACTAAGCTTTTGCGAAAGGAGTACTATTGGAGAAACTTTATGCGATTTGCACTAAGTGTTCTTTTTCAATTTCTTTTTCGCTACGTTTTTTAATGTTGACTGTTAAGACACCATTTTCTAATTTAGCGGATACGTCTTGAAGCTTCACTGTATCACCAACATAGTATGAACGAGAGAATTCACCATAGCTTCTTTCTCTATAGATGTAATCTTCGTCATTTTCTTCTTCCTTATTTAAGGTTGCAGTGATCTTAAGATAGCCGTTTTCAAGAGTGATTCTTGTGTCTTCTTTCTTCACTTCAGGAAGTTCGATAAACATTTGATAGTCATTTTTGTTTTCTTTGATGTCGGTCTTCATCATATGTTGTGTTGAGCAGTTATTCGCCCTGAGGAAAAATCTGTCGAAAAATGGATCATAAGTAGTAATATAATTTCTCATAAATTCAACCTCCTTATATTACATATTTAGCACTCGTCATCTTTGACTGCTAACACCTACATTATAACCAAAATTAGCACTCTGTCAATAGGACTGCTAAAAATATTTTAAACATTTTATTTTAAATAACTAGTTATTTAATTTTTTTAATAATTCTTGCATTTCAGGGCATAAATCCGCAATAAATTCCTTATTTGAAAGGTAATTAAATTGGCCTTTTATGTCCCCAAAAACGAGTTTATAGGAGTGAAGAAACTGGTTTTCAAAGCCAAATTCTTTCTTGAAATAATTGTTAACTTTATAGTCACCATACTTGATATCACCAACGACATGATGACGGATATATGACATATGCGCACGTATTTGATGTGTACGGCCTGTAACTAGCTGAACGTCTAAAAGTGTATAGTCATTATATTTATCTTTAACAAAGTATTTAGTGACTGCGGTTTTAGCACCACTTTTAAGAGGGGCCACGACCATCTTCTTGCGCTCATAGCTTTTTCTAAGAGGGGCATCCACTACACCATCTTCATCAATAGAGCCCGCCACTAAAGTTAAATAATGTTTTTCAACGATTGAGTGATCATTAATGATATTAGCGAGTTCAGTTGCGCTCTTACTATCTTTAGCGAACACGATTAAACCAGAAGTATCTTTATCTAATCTATTGATAAGCATGGCTTGCTTGCCTAAATATTCAGAAAGTAAAACATCTAAAGAGAGATTATCTTTATTACCATCAAACTGTGATAAAAGACCGCGTGGTTTATTAATAATCACAAGGTATTTATCTTCATAAACAATTAGTTCTTTAATGTTCATTCTGGTTTGACCTCTTTAATGCGGTTCTCACTTAATGATAGCAAGTATAGGTGCATGTGTTCCTTATTAATATTAAATAAATATTGCACGTTACGTTGATAAACTCTTAATTGTCTTTCATAGGCTTCATCATCGATGGAACGGGATTTATAGTCTACGATATAGCATTCATCATCTTTGAAATAAAGTAAGTCAATGAAACCAGTTGTTTGCATAGCTTCATCAAAGTAACCATATTCTTTATATATCTTTGCGTTAGATAAATCATCAAAGACTGGATTGCTAAGTACCTTATCGATTAGCTTTCTATCTTTTTCATTTTTAATGAAAGATGTATCTTTGCTCACAAAGTCCACGAGTTCCATTAATCTATGGAGATAGACACCACGAGATAAGACTTGGTCTGGAATTGCATCCTCTAAGGATTCATCATAATGACGTTGTTTGCTAGCTCTTTCTTTGACGATGGTTGGGAAGGTGATAATTGAGTCATCCACTGGTAATTGATCAATCTTGCCTATTACTTCTTCAGCGTCTTCTTCATCAATGTCATATTCAAAATCATCGTAGTCAAAGGTTGTTACTTCATCTTTATAGTCTTTATTTTCATATGATTCATAAATGAAACGTTTTTGGTCATCAAAGACTCTGACAAATACTGGCATTAAAATATCAAATAAGCCATACGGTATATTATCTTCTGTCTTTTTCTCTAACTGTTTAGCTGCAGTTAACGAAACAAAGTATGTATAATCACCACTACTGACAGCATTAATAAATTCATTAAGTGTGGCTTGTAAGTCCACTGACCCATTCGCGTCTTTTCTAACGATTTCTTCTAACTCTTCACTAGAAGTAATGTCCTCGTTATAGCGGTAATAGGCAAATACAGTGGCATCCATATTTGGATCACGTGTCATATTCACATATCTTAAGTAATACTCTCTAAAGAGAGGTTTAAATAAATCTTCTATTTGAGCGTCTAAGATACCCGTTAATTTATCGGTGTAATATTTATTAAATAATTTGCTATATAAATCAGCGTCTATTCCTTCACTAGACATTAAATCAATACTCTTAATGACTTCGATAGTCTTTAAGTAGTTTTGATATTTAGAAGCATCGACTTGTTTATCTTTAATCTTTTTAGCGATGTATTCTTCATCGATTCTTTGATAATGAGGTAAATAAGAAAGCATACCATAGAGGTTTTCTTTTTTCTTATTATCACCATCTGGTTTATCCCCAACGATATAGACGATATTTTCCGCTCTAGTAAGTGCGACGTAGAATAATCTAACGTGCTCATCTCTTTCAGGATCTTTATCACTATTCTTTAGAAGGATGCTTGGTAATGTTTCAAATAGAACATCTTTGATGTTGCCGTCTTTATTGGTATCGTTTTCATCATAGTTATAATAAGGAAGAATGATACCGAATCTTTCATCAAAGAGATAGTCCGCTTTATCAGCGTTATTGCCTTGTGATAATTGGTTATAACTGACTGGTAAATAAACAATCTTTTCTTCTAAGCCTTTAGAAGCATGGATTGTCATCATATCTACAGCGTTAGTTGTTTTAACTGTCGTGTCACTACCTAAGCCTAGTGAGTAGTCGGTAATATCATTTAAGAACTTCACGAAGTCTACGAGAGTGTCGCCCATCTTTTCTTGCGAGGAAAGAATTGCGCCTAATGATTCAATCTTGCTGATGTTGTCTTCAACATCTCCAACGAGATATAACTTTTCGACAATACTGAAGAAATTAATCATATTAACGAAGAATTCATAAGCACTGACATCTTGATTTTCCGCGATAAACTCATGCACGTCTTGCATAATTTGGTCATCATCAAGACGGGATTCATCGTGGTCTTTTAATATTTCAAATATTGTTTGGTCATCATATTGATAAATATAACTACGGGCAACAGAGGCAAATAAGAAAGCTTTTTCACTATGAAGCTCTGGGCATATTTCATTAACAATTAATTCCGTTAATGATTGTAATAATAAAATAGCGTTAATTTCTTTGAGATCTGATTTTAATTTATTGTTTAAAGGAATATGAGCGTCCTTAAAGACTTCTTGATAATCTTCAAATCCTTTTGTGGTGCGCATAATGATGACAAAGTCATCGTAGGTGCAATCTTCTAACTTACCACCATCAGGGGTGCGTTTATAAACCTTGAAGTGATTTTCAATTTTGTTTTTGATATCACTAGCAATGGCCATGGCTTCCCATTTCTTTGGATCATCAAATGAGTCATTGCTTCTACCAGAAATAGAAGTAATACGAGAAACACCAAAATGTTCATATGGTAATTTGGAATATGGACCAAATTTATCATCATATTCTAATCCTTCATTAGCGAAGGCATAGTCAATACCACCATGACTTAATGTCATATAGAACTTAATGATATGGTTAATTTCATTTAATAAGCCTTTACCAGAACGATAGTTCTTGTGCATAAGAATTACTCGATGGCCTGGGCCACTACTGTATTGTTCTTGTCTTTTGGTAAATAGTTCAACTTTAGAATTTCTAAAAGCATAGATAGCTTGTTTAGCGTCACCCACACAGAATAGATGCGCACTAGTTCCATCTTCTTTAGGGGCAATTAAACTATTAATAATGGCTTCTTGGAAATCATTAGTGTCCTGATATTCATCCACCATGATGAACTTAAACTGTTTTCTAATCTTTTCAGCGCTCTTTTCATATTTAGGATTGGTTAAAAGAGAAACTGCTTTTAAAAGGATGTCATTAAATTCAAACGAGTTAGTGATGGCCTTATAGTCATCAATGCGTTTATTTAATTCCTTAACAATTTCTAAAAGTAAGGCAATATCTTCTTTGAATGATTTTAATTTATTAATCTCTTCATCTAAATCAGAGATAGTCATTACTGCATCTAATTTCTTAGTGACACCTTTGAGGATATCAAAGACCGCTTTATCTTTTTCATCACCAGAAGGGTTCTTTTCCGATGTTGAGAACTTAAACGATTTATCATTAGCGAATTCATGAATCTTCTTAACAAATTCCCCACCTTCAGAAATCAAAGTGTCTTTTAGACGACGATACATTTCTTGATTTAGTTCGGTGTTATAGAAGTTACATAAATTGATATCAATATTAAATGCGGACTTATCATTAAATAAGTTAGCGATTAACTCTGGATTATCTCCTTCGATAACATCAAAGTGTTTTTCTACAAAGTAGGCTTCTTTAATTGTGTTACTTATGATGTTCTTACTTGCTCTTACAAGTTCACCAACGACATCCTTAAAGAATGTGTCGCTTAAGAACTTATTTTCATAGTCGTTAAGTATTTCATCTTTCTTTTCTAAAGTGAGTTTATCTAACTGTTTATATAAATCTTGGATAACTTTCTTAGTGTTTCTATCACCAGCGATATTAAACTTCACAAGTGTTTTTACTAATCTTTGGTATTTAGCTTCATCGTTATAGTATTCGTTAAAGATATCATCGAGATAAACACTCTTCTTCGCAGAGATGACATCGCTATTGGCTAAGTTAACATTAGAGGAGATACCTAAAACATCAGCGTAAGCACTAACAAGATATCTTGCAAAGGAGTCGAATGTTCTGATATGTGCGGATGCAACTTGTTCCGCGATTTCTTCTTGTCCTCTATCTTTGAATGTTTGGATAATTCTTTCACGCATTTCATGCGCAGCGTTATCAGTGAATGTTAAAACAAGTAATTCACTAGGTTTAACTTCACCTTTATCAATGATAGTAAAGACCTTTTCAGCGAGAGTTCTAGTTTTACCTGAACCCGCACCTGCGGCCACTAAAACGTTTTCAGTAATTGGAGCAAATATCGCAGATTCTTGTTCTTTATTAAAACCCATGATTATTTACCTCCTTTCTGAAAGTGTTTAAGAATATCTTTCTTGTAGTCGACTGCATCTTTATTGCTGCGGTAACAAATTGGACGATATGGACAGTTATTACAGGCAATCTTTTCGGCGTTAAATTCATTTAATGAATATGAAGTTGGAGCAATAGGGAAATCACCATCACATATTCTATTGATGATTCTAATTGCGGCCTCTTTCGCGTCGGTTACTAAATCGTTTAAGTTATATCTAGGTAATTTAATGCCATCATCTTTGATGATAATCTCATCAGCATCTGCTTCTTTGAATTGATGCTTAATTTGTAAAAGGTCTCCACCATTGTTTTTGATTGAACCATCTTTCTTAAAAGCGCTTGGATCAATTGAGGAGATATATGAAACGGATTCATTACTAATACCACCTAAACGTGATTGTTTAAGCAATCTATTCTCAGATAATGTTGGTTTGTTTGGATCCTTTAAAGCACCCTTAATTGTGCTAAAGAAGATATGTTGAATATAGAAACCACCAAAGTCGCCATCTTGGGTGTATTGACTTGGTTGAATATTGTTTTCAATCGCGTAGTAATAAAGAGGCAATTGAATAGACTTACCAAGGAAGACTTCTAAAGGATTAAATTCTTCCATCCCGGTTTTATAGTCGATGATGGAATAGTATTTATGTCCATTGCTTTCAGAAACCACAATCTTATCAATTGTGCCTCTAAAGTTATATGTTTCATGTTTATCGTCTTCTAAATAGAATTCGATACGTTGTTCATAGTCATTGTCTACAGGTTTAACAAAGTTAATACCTTCAATACCTTTTTGATAAGACTTAATAAATCTTCTTAGCCAAGTAAAAGCGATTTCTAAGTAAGCCTTATCTTTAGGTGTTGGAACAATACCCACTTTATCAAATTGTTTATAGTAGGCTTCTTCGCCTTCTTTTAAAGCTTTTTCTATTTCAAAATCAAAGTGATTAAATTTCTCAAAGACTTTATGAATCGCTGTACCTACGAATCTTCTTGAATAATCATTTTTTTCTAAAGGAATAAGGGCTTGAGCGTAATACTTGAACGGACAAGAAATATAAGTTTCTAATCCTGTAACTGACCAGGTATTTTTTCTAAAGTCAAAGCCACTGTTGAGACCTTTGAATGATGAGTCATAAGAATTAAAGACATTGGATTCAAATTTAATACCAGATTTATATAAAGCAGTCGCACTATAAAGGAATGCCGCGTCATAAGTAAACATTGGTAATTCTAAGTCTTCTTCATTTCTGATTTTCTTATCCCATCCAAGCTCTTTTAATAATGGTGAATCAAAAATCTTATCATTTAAGTGCTTCTTAACACGGGAGATAACTGCGACATTATTGTGACGTAGAAAGTTAATCTTCTTACGTCTTTCCATTGCTGTTTTTCGATAAGAAGTGTTATAGCCAATTTCTTTTAATTCGGTATCCGATAAGACATTATCATCAGTGAATATCTTATAGAAAGCATCGGAATTGAAATTGGTGACATAAGTAAAGAATGTTGGGTCAAAGACAAACTTATTGGTGATGACAATACCACCATTACCAACAGGAATGCGTGTATTCTTGGAGGCTACTATTTCTAATAAATTAGCGTAGCTATATGAGAAATCCCCTAATGTATTTAACTCGTAATATTCAATTAGTTCTTTAAGAGTTTTAACGTCTTGGTCTTCTAACTCTTCATCACTAAATTCAAAAGACTTATTTTGATATATTTTATTAATCTTATCTTTAACACTTTTAACGGAGATTAATGGTCTTTCTTCCACGTAGCAAATTGGTAAGTGGAATAATTCAGACATGATTTTGACATAGAATAAGTCTTCATCACCATCCACGATGACACGTTGCTTTTGATCACTATTGTCTCTAGCTTTATCTCTCATCCAAGAGAAAATATAGAAGAACTGCGTCATCTTATTTTCAAAGTAGATGATGTTAGGACTAATATAAGCATTATTCTTAACTAGTTCTAAGTCCTCTAATCTTAGAGGTTTAAATTCAATATTGCTTCTATTTAATAATCCTTGAATAGCGTGGTCTTGTTCCATCTCAAAGAGATAGACATGGCTAATACTTAGTTCATAAGCACCATATTCATCTTTAGCGAGATAACCATTTTCATTAAGTTCATTAAACAACTTATTTAGTTCAACATTCTTATTTGCTTCTGTGATTAAAAGAATATCTAAATACTTCTTCGCTTTCTTATAGCCGATACCCTTACTAATTAAAAACGGAATTGGATCTTTAGCGAATGAATATGAAATCTTATTAATTAAGTCATTACGAGAAATAATCTTTATATCTAATTCCGGATGTCTATTTTTAAACAAGAAAAGAGCGGACTGATAATCAAAATCCGCGACGATAATATTCTTGTTTGGATAAAAAGGTTCGCGCATATACATATTAATTATAAAATACTTTTTCTATTTTTTTAAAAAATATTAAAAGTTTTTTACTGTCTGAATCTGTCCTTTTTCTCTTACCTTTTTATTTCTTATTCTTTTCCTTTAAGAATAAGAGAATTTTTCTTATAATGATTACATTGCGAGGTAATTCATATGTCAAAAGCTGACCAAATTTTTATTAACAACATGAAAGACATCATGGAAAACGGTTTCTGGGATACCGATTTAAATGTCAGACCACACTGGGAAGATGGTACACCCGCTCATACAGTTAAAAAGTTCTGTATTGTTAACCGTTATAATCTCCAAGAAGAATTACCAATCTTAACTATCAGAAGAACCGCTTTTAAGAGTTGCTTGGATGAACTCTTATGGATTTGGCAAAAGAAATCCAACAATGTTCATGATCTTCATTCCCATATTTGGGATTCATGGGCGGATGAAACCGGTTCTATCGGCAAAGCCTATGGCTACCAATTAGCAAAAAAATCTATCTATCCAGAAGGTGAATTTGACCAAGTCGATAGAGTGTTATATGACTTAAAACATAATCCACAATCTAGAAGAATTATGACAAATATCTATAACTTCGAAGATTTACATGAAATGGGTCTTTATCCATGTGCTTATTCCATGACATTCAATGTCAGTGGCGATACCTTAAACGGCATTTTAAATCAAAGAAGTAACGATATGCTTACCGCGAATAACTGGAATGTTTTACAATACGCTTTATTACTTATGATGTTTGCGCAAGTATCTGGCTTAAAAGCGGGTGAACTTGTTCACGTTATCGCTGATGCGCACATCTATGATAGACACATCGATTTAGTGAAAGAAGTGATTGCCAAACCACAACACAAAACTCCTAAATTAAAAATGAATCCAAACGTCAAAAACTTCTATGATTTCAAACTAGAAGATTTTGAATTAATTGACTATGAATATGAGGACCTTGGTAAGAAGATACCAGTGGCTATTTAATCTATGATTATATCTATTCTTAACTGTGACAAAAAATACGGTATTGGTAAGAGAAATGGATTACTCTTCTCTCTTCCTTTAGACATGAAGTTCTTTAGAGAAACCACTCAAGGACATACTGTTTGTATGGGTGAGAATACATTATTATCTTTCCCAGGTAGCAAACCATTAAAGAACAGAACAAATATTGTCCTTTCTCAAGATCCTACTCATAACTATGAAGGTGTTGTTAATGTTCATAGTTTTGAAGACTTCTTAAGAGCGATGAAACAAGCCGAAATAAGCGACACGGTATTCGTTATTGGTGGCGCTTCTATTTATAGACAAACTCTTCCATATGTTGATGAAGTTTATTTAACCAAAGTCAACGCTGATGGAGGCGCTGAAGTATTCTTTGTTAATTTAGATGAGAATCCAGACTTTGAATGCATTGATGAAGGTACACCCGTCATGGATGGGGATTTAGAAATCAGATTCACAACATATAAGAACAGAAACAAGAAAGAAATTATCTAGCATGAAAAACAACATCTATCCAAAAAACTATCAAAGCGTTTTAAATTTGGTCGACACTCAAAAGGCCATCAAATTAATCAAAGATACTTTTGAAAAAGAACTCGCTAAAGAGCTCGAACTTATCCGTGTCAGTGCTCCACTATTCGTGGAACCAGGCACAGGTTTAAACGACAATCTTAATGGTTATGAAAAACCAGTAAATTTCGTCGTTAATGAAAATGGTCGTGATTTAGAAATCGTCCAATCCTTAGCGAAGTGGAAAAGATATGCTTTAAAGAAATATAACATTGATGGCTTATATACCGATATGAACGCGATTAGAAGATTCGAGGATTTAGATAATCTCCATTCTTTATATGTTGACCAATGGGACTGGGAAAGAAAGTTAGACGCTAAAGAAAGAAACGTTGCCACTCTTAAAAGAACTGTTAGAAAAATCTATAAAGCGTTCTTAAAGACTTGCAAAGTCTTAATCAAGAATTATCCAGAATTAGCAAGCGATCTTCCAGATACGATGACATTCATCACCACTAAAGAATTAGAAGCTAGATATCCAAGCCTTTCTAGAAAAGAAAGAGAAAACGAAATCTGTAAGCAATATAAGGCCGTCTTCTTAATGCAAATCGGTGGCAACCTTAAAGATGGCAAGCCGCATGATGGTAGAGCGGCGGACTATGATGATTGGAAACTTAATGGTGATATCTTACTTTGGTATGAGCCACTTCAAATCGCTTTTGAAATAAGTAGTATGGGTATCAGAGTTAATAAAGATTCATTAGTGAAACAATTAAAAGTTAAAGGCGAAATGGGTAAATTTGCATTAGCGTATCACCAAATGGTTATTAATGAACAATTACCTCTTTCCATCGGTGGAGGTATTGGTCAATCTAGACTTTGTATGTATTTATTAAAAAAGGTCCACATCGGAGAAGTGCAATCCTCCTATTGGCCTGAAGAAGATATTAAAGAATTTAAGAAATATGGAGTGGATCTACTTTAGTACAGGTAGAACTTCATTCATATCATTGATAAAGAGGTCTGAATTAGACCTTTTTTCATTATCAAATTCTTTAGAGGCATTATCATAGACCGCGACTGTCAAAAAACCGTTATCATGACATGTTTTAACGCATGTTGGCATATCTTCAAACACTAAAGTGTTTTCTGGAAGAGAATTCATCTTTTCGCATAAGTAAGAATAGATACGCACACTGTGTTTACCTTCTTTAACGTTATTAACATCAGCGATGAAATCAAAGTATTTGCCTAAGCCAAGTCTATTAATACATGGCATATATAAAGAATCATCGTTTGCCGTGGCAATAGCCATTGGAATACCTTTGGATTTAAGTAAATCTAGAACTTCTCTGACGCCTGGCTTTAGCTCAACATCATATTGATACATATCAATGGACATTTGATGCCATTCATCCATGATTTCTTGTTCGCTTTCCTTGATACCATATGTTTTCTTGGTGAATCTTGCGGCTTCTTTTAAACCAAGGTGTACAATGTTTTGCGCGTAGTCTTTAGGAAGTTCCATTCCCCTTTTAGCGAAGAATTTGACATCGATTTCATGCCAAAGACCGGTGGAATTAATCATTGTTCCATCCATATCGAAGATGACCGCTTTAATATCTTTGTTTAAAAATTTCATATAATTCCAATCGCACTAGATTGATATGAAAAAGAATAGCATTTATTGATAGGCATTATAAAGAGAAAAAATAGTTAACAACTTTTTAAAATATGTTATTTGTTAATGATATTAAGTAAATGATTATATCTAAACATAATGTACTCAACGATATTGGCTTGTTCGACTTGTATAGGCATATCATTTAAACATCTTAAGACAATATCCTTGTTTAGTGTTGGAATATCACATTCTTTCAAAGCGTTTTTAATATCTGATTTTTTATTAATTACGTTTACGAAGTTTTTAAGAAATCCTTCTTTTGCGTCAATTAATAGCTGATTGTTTCTAGAAATGAGACATAAATTATCATCGTAGTTTGGTGCTAAGGAAATAATCTTTCCAGTTTCCTTGTCTCTTAAAAGCCCACAGTTTTCATTGTGCCTATCAACATTATTAAGAACAACATCAAAGAAGCACAAGCGGATATAATCTTTTGCCAATTGATAATCTATTTGTTTTAAACAATTGAAAACATGCTCATATGAATCATCTTCTCCAGCAATCGAAACCATTGGCTCGAAATTATATTCCGTAGCGAAGTTTTTACTTTTAATATAACCATTGTCATATTCGTAATGGGCCGTTGGAAGTTTTAATAGTTCGAATAAATGGGAGTAAAAAAGCTCGGAAAATATCTCGTTTTTAGTGCCAACTTTATACATCCACCACTCGCCATCATCATTTTTCCATCCTTTTTCATAACCACCACCAGTAGTTAATTCAGGTGTTAGACATATTTTATTTGGATAAACCGCCATTATTCCTTTCAGCGATAAATTAAAGAAAAGATCGTTGTCAAAACAAACATCTTCGTATTTAAGTTTTGAATGTTTTGGTTTGAACCAATAGTCGTCATTAATAGAAGCAGCGTAGGAGCATAACGAAACTAGAGCATCATCTTTTTCAGTGATATTTAAAGCTCTTTTTAATAAACGAGAGTTTGTTCTTCCACTATCAATGACACGACATTTCAAAAATGGTTCAAGAGATTTTGTTCGCTTAATGATTAATGGACACAGTTGCTCATTGTAATCAATAAGAACTCCTTTCTCAAAGGTTGCCACAACTTTATTATTACTCAATACTTCACCGGTTAATTGTCTAGCGTTATTTGAAAGAACAATGTTTCGGTTGCCTTTCCCAATTATTTCTTTGATTTGCTTTTCTATTTCTACTCTTTCATTAATGGAGGCCTGGAGCAATTCCAATTCTTCTTTTTTCACATTCATAGTCATCAATTCACCATTCAAAGAATATTGATGATATAAATAGGTTTTGCCTTTAATAATCTTTTTGTAAACAAAACCTTTTGGTAAAGCGTTCTTGCGATTAATTAATTCATAGATATCTGACATGTCTATATTATATCACAGTTAACAACTTTTTAAAATATGTTATATGTTAATTAATTCAACAACAAGTTGTTGTTTTACCTCTAAAGTATTTCAATCTCTCCACTATCGACGTGTAAAAGAATATCACGTGCTTTGATTTGTAAGCAGAAGGAATCATCAATTCCCACTACTTCACCAATAAACTCTTGATTATCAAACATGGCTTTAACACGTTTACCTAATAGGTAATTATGGTTTCTAAAATATTCTAAAGATGTATTTAAATCTAGATTGGTTAATGAATTAACAATCTCAGGAAATAGTTTTTCTTTTAATTCTTCAATAGAAATATCTTTCTTAAGCTCTAAGCATAATGATGTAGCGGGTCTTCTTAAACCTTCTGGGAAAGTCTTTTGATTAACATTTAAACCAATACCCACGACGAGATATTCAAGGATTTGACCTTCTAAAAGAATGCCACACACTTTTTTATCACCAATTAAAACATCATTTGGCCATTTAATTGAGACATCTTTAAGATGATATTC
>JAFZLN010000111.1 GCA_017551465.1 Bacilli bacterium | reverse complement strand
TATGCTACACCAGTGATGGCAATAAGAAAAGCCGCAGTCATATCTAAGAAGAGGATGAGCTTATGAGTCTTGTAGTAATGGATAAATCTTCTAAACATGTTCTTATTATATTAATAAGGATTTAATAATGGTAGTAATTTGCTTTTTATATAAAGAAAAAAGGCGGTGCCTATAAGACACCACCTTATTTTGAGAATTAAATATTAATTAGGCAGCTTCTCTTCCGATGAAGACGAAGTGAGTAACTAACATATTTAATGTTTCAACTCTCTTATAGGAGATTGTATTAGCGGTTGCTAATGCAACTTCGCCTAATTCGAAGTCGAGTGTGAGGGAGTTAGAGCCATTTGTTTCATCACCAAAGATTTGTTGGAATGTTGTATTTTGATATCTTGAGAAATCGATAGCGTTATCATTGACTTTAACTTCAATATTGGAATGGTTATTTGTAGCGTATAAGATCTTTTTGGTCTTATTGCTGTTGTAAGAATCCATGTAGCATGTTTGATACATTTTACCATTGAATGCTTTTGGTAAAGCAAATGTGAATGTAGCAGTTTTGCCGTTATTTAATTTGAAAGCACCATCACTAGAAGTGGTTGGATCTGTCTTCCAGTCACTGCTAGAGGCAACTTGCATTTTAGCTGTCTTGGCAGCGATAACGTATTTAACCATACCACAAGCGGCACATTCGAATCTTTCGACGACTGCATCATTTTCGCCTTCTGTTGGAGCAGTAGCGGCAGCCCATTCATGAGCGTGTGGGAATAATTTAATAGCGTTAATTGTAAGTTGTGAACTTTCAGCAAGATTCTTAATTTCAATTGTGTTTTCACCAACTTGTAAGTCGGCAACACCGATAATGGCATCGACTGGGGAATAAGTTGAACCAGCTAATTCGCCAGAGACTGCAACGGCAGCACCATTAACTTTGACAGAAAGTGTTTCTGCCATGTTACCACTTTGAGAGCCGGAAAGTTGAATATTGAACGCACCAGCTAATTCAGATTGGAATGTGTATGTGATAGAACCATCTTTTTGCCAGTTTCTTAATCTTGTTGCGTTATTGTATGAAGAATAGTAAACATCAACACTGCCTTCTGGTGCAACAACGTGGTTGTTTTCACCGTTTAAGTCAATAGTAATGTTGCCTTCTTTTTCAAGAACTGTAACTTCGACTTTAGCGTCTTTGTAGTTACCTTCTTTGGAAACTGTGATTGTAGCTTTACCAGCTTTGACACCGGTAACTAAACCTGTAGCATCGACTGTAGCAACAGAGGTACTGCTGGAAACATATGTTAAGCCTTCCATATCGCTTTCGATTTGAGCGGTTTTGCCTTCTCTAATTTCGAGAGCGTTAGCTTTGACGGTAACTGGGGTTGGTTCAACATATGGTCTGAAGATGAAGTTATAGAATTCGGATCTGTAACCACCAGCCATACGTAAGCTGATTGTGTTTTTACCTTTGTGTAAGTTGAATGTATATGGTAAGACATATTCAGCTCTTGTCATATTTTGTTGACTACCCTTAACTGGGACGGATGTATCCTTATCGAAGTCAACTGGTTGACCATCGACGTAAAGGATGTATCTGTAGTCTTCAATACGAGCACCGGCTTTAACTTCGGTTTCGAGTTCGACACCTTCTGCCCAAGAACCATCTTCGTTCTTTGTGGCTAAGGCGTGGTCTTTAATCATCTTGACTGTGCCATCTTCGTTCTTTTGAACGTGTTCATCAGCACCATCAATGTAGTAACCTGGGGTCCAGTCATCAGCACTTCTGTTATATGCCCAGAAGTCACCACTTAAGTAGTTGGCTGGTCTGGCATCGCAGTATAATCTAGCTGAAGCTAAGGTATTGGCTTGTTCTTCGTTTAATGTGAAGACATATTCGAAGAAGTCACCTGTTTCTGCAGAACAGTAGACACATTCGTTGTTTTGTTGATTAACGGAAGTACCATCGGCTGTTAATGCCATAGCATTACCGATTGGACGACCGAAGAATCTCATACCATCATTATCACCCTTCATTAAGTGTGGTAAGGAGGCTTCACTTGGTTCATCAGCAGAGAAGCCTAATGATGTTTCACCGCAGCGTTCACATCTGTAAAGTCTAACGGTTGCTTCACCAGCTGGAGCTTGTTGTTCACCACCAACAGCGACGAGTTGGTGACCTAATTTTTCAACGACTTCTGTTTCTTCTGCGTTACAAACGGAACAGACGTGTTTTCTGGAGCCATCTTTGTCACAGGTTGCTTCTGTGATGGTTTCCCATTCACCCCATGTGTGACCAGTAGCGGCGATTGCTTCTGTTTCTTCTGTTTGACAGACGGAACAAACGTGTTTTTGTGAGCCAGCTTCTGTACATGTAGCGGCTGTAATGACTTCCCATTCACCCCATGTATGATCTTTCATTGGGAGGGTTTGTGTGACTTCCGCACCACAAACTGTACATTTGACTTTTTGAGAGCCAGTAGCTGTACATGTAGCTGGAACTACATCAGTTGGATCACCGAATGTGTGCTTAGCGTTTTCGGCTTTACCGCCGTCATTAGCTTCACAATCTTTCCAGTGATTATTGTTGTCGAACTTCCATGGCGCATCTGGAGCAGCTGTATGTTTATGTGCAGAGGCGCTAGAAGCGCTTGGACCTGTACATCCTGAAACAGCTAAGGCAGCAGCCACAGCAAGCATCGCAAACAATTTGTTGTGTTTCATAAAAAATTCCTTTCCGTGCTAAAAGCACATGATTCACAATTATAAATTGTTTAGTTGATTGCTTATCAACATTGATAAATCTATATTATCTAAATATTATTTCTATTTCAAGAGATAGAAAGCGTGTTTTTTAAAAAAATTTAGGTTAATTGGGATTTAGACAGGTTTTTTTAAATAAAAAAGCCTAGTTATTCACTTAAATGGAACACTGGCTTTTTTGTTTGTTATTTTATTGAGCGGCGAACATATCTTTACCAGCACCACACCATGCGCAGGTGTAATCGTCTGGTAAATCTTCAAACTTTGTGCCTGGAGGGATACCTCTTTCTGGATCGCCTAGTTCTTCATCATAG
>JAFZLN010000009.1 GCA_017551465.1 Bacilli bacterium | reverse complement strand
TTTCTTAAATGGTAATGGTGTTTTGCTCTATTTGGATGAAATCCAATACCTTAACAAGAAACAGCAACAATCTCTTTTAGAGTTTGTGGAATCTGGTGATATCACCTTAATTGCTTCCACAACAGAGAACCCATATTTCTATATTTATCCAGCGCTTCTATCTCGTTGCACCGTCTTTGAATTCAAAGCTTTAAAAGTCGATGACGTCAAAGAAGGTCTTTTAAGAGCGTGCGATAAACTCGGTCTTAAGATTGAAGAAGATGCTTTAGAAACTCTCGCCCTTGCCAGTAATGGTGATATGCGCAAAGCGCTTAATAATTTAGACTTTGTCTATGGGGCAATTAATGGTAAAAACGTTATTGATTTAGATGCTGTTGGTGAATTAGTGAATAAAGCTAATATTGCTTACGATAGAAGTGAAGACAAACACTTCGATACTCTAAGTGCTTTTATGAAATCGCTTAGAGGTAGTGACCCAGACGCCGCTATCTTCTATTTAGCGAAGTTACTTAAAGGTGGAGATATTATCGCTGCAAGTCGTAGATTATTATGTTCAGTAAGTGAAGATGTAGGTTTAGCCTATCCTCAACTTATTCCAATTGTTAAAGCCTGTGTTGATAGTGCGCTTCAGCTCGGTATGCCTGAGGCTAGATTACCGTTAGCGAACGCCACTATTTTAATTGCTACCGCCCCTAAGAGTAACTCTGCCTATTTAGCGGTCGACACCGCCATGATGGATATTGATCAAGGTAAGGGTGCAACAGTGCCTAGAAACTTACAAAACACCCACTTCGATGGTAAGGATGCAAAAGTCAAAGGACAGCATTATCTCTATCCTCATGACTTTGAGAATCACTACGTCGAACAACAATACTTACCAGATGATTTAAAGAAGAGAAAATACTACGTCCCACAAGAGAATAAGAATGAGCAAACATTCAAAGAATATTGGGATAAAATCAAGAAAAAGAAGAAATAATTATGGACTCATTAAAAACCTTAATGGATAAAAAACAATATGATTTAGTCTTGAAACTAACTGAGAATAGTCAAGACTCTTTAGCGTTGTTTTATCGTCTCAGCGCCATGCTTGCCACTGGCCGCAGTGAAGATGCTTTAAAACTAATTAAAGATAAAAGACAAATTCTTCTTTCTAAGCCAGCGATTTTAATGAAAATCCATATTGAAATCTTGTGCTTGTTAGGTAAGTTTGATGAGGCCTATAGTGAACTTCGTTACTATCAAGAATTACCATATGAAAATCAAGAAACAGAAGAGCTTTTAAACCATCTTCCAAAATACATTAGAGAAGAAGAAATCAAAGTCTATAAACGTCAAGAAGTAGGTCAAGACGAATTACGAAAGAAACTCCTTTCTAAAAACGACGTTGATGTGTTAAGTGCACTTGATGCAGTGAGAGGCCAATCCTTAGAAAGCTTCTTATTACCAATTCTTAATATTTTAAAAACCTATCCAAAGCAACTAGTGAGAACATTTGCCTTACTTTTGCTCGTGGCTAAAAAATACGATAAGAAAGTGGAATTTCTCCATGAAGATCAACTCATTGAAGTTGTTCCTAGTGAGTTAGATGAACCGTTTATTATCCCAGGATTAGGCAATATTGATGATTTATCATCATTATTCCAAAATGAATATCATGATCCATCCTTAAGCCAAAATGCGATTAATGTTCTTTCATCTTATATGGTCTATATCTATCCAAATAAAGTTAATTATTCAAAAGAACAATTACTCGTCATCTTTGGTTATATCGCTAAAGACTTACTCCAAAGCAAAGATAATGATTTAGATAAGTTATGTGAAAAACATGGCTTAGATAAACAAGAAATTAGAGAAGAAGTTAATAAAATTAAAGCCCATCTTGAAGATTTTTAGTTTTTAACAATTCTTTATAAAGAAAATACAAGCGCTTTTGCTTGTTTTTTATTTTGCACACGTGATATATTTATACACGCACACATTTGAAAGGATAAATATTAACAATGGAAAGAAAATTAACCAAATTAGAACACTGCCATACAGAAGTGTTAGTCAATGTGGACAAAGACTTATGGAAAAAGGCCCAAGAAAAAGCTTTCGCCAAAGTCGCTAGTAAAATTACCGTTCCAGGTTTCCGTAAAGGTAAAGCCCCAGCTAACATGCTCAAAGGCCGTGTTAACCAAATGGAAGTCTATAACGAAGCAATCAATCACGTCTTACAACCAGTTTATGAAGATGTCTTAAAGAATGAAGACCTTCAACCAGTTGCTAGACCATCATTTGATGTCACAAAATTAAGTGATGACGAATTAGAAGTCAAAGTGACAGTTGCTACTCGTCCAGAAATCAATCTTGGTAAATATACTGGCTATGAATTAGGCAAAGGCAAAGCCGAAGTTAAAGACGAAGATGTCGATGCTGCTATCGAAGCCTTAAGAAAACAAAACGCCACAATCGCACCAAAAGAAGGTCAAGCTGAAAAAGGTGATATCGTTGTCATGGACTTTGAAGGTTCTGTCGATGGTGTTCCATTCGAAGGCGGTGCCGCTGAAAACCACGAATTAGAATTAGGTAGTGGTGCATTCATCCCAGGCTTTGAAGATCAATTAATCGGTGCTTCTGCCGGTATTGAAGTTGACGTTAAAGTCAAATTCCCAGAAAACTATGGTCCAGATGAAATCTCTGGTAAAGACGCAGTCTTCCACTGCAAGATTCACGAAGTGAAACAAAAAGTTTTGCCAGAATTAGATGAAGAATTCATCAAAGATTTAAATATTCCAAACGTTACCAACTTAGAAGAACTCAAAGCTAATAGACAAGAAGCTTTATTAAAGCAAAAAGAAGCTTCTTTAAAGCAAGAATATCTCAACAAATTAGTGGAAGAAATTAAGAAAGTTTCCACCTTCGACTTCCCAGAAGAAATCGTTGCTGAAGAAAGAGATAATCGTAAAAAACAACTCGAACAAAGATTACAACAATCTGGTATCGATTTAGAACAATACTTAATCCTTACAAAGAGCAAGGAAGAAGACTTAAATAAGCAATTAGAAGAAGAAGCCAGAAAAGGCTTAGAATCCTTCTTCGTTATGGATGCTGTTGGTGAAAAAGAAAAACTCAACATCACCGAAGAAGAATTAGAATTCGAACTCGCTAAGATGGCGGAACAATACAACATGACTGTTGAGCAAATTAAGAACGCTTTAGGTCAACAATTAGGTCAATTCCGTCACAATCTCATCATGCAAAAGATTGAGAACTTCTTATACGAAAACAACAAGTAATTTAAATTAAGGAGGTCATGTATATGAGCGATAGACCCCAAACATTAACATTACCATTACTTCCAACACGTAGTTTCGTGCTTTTTCCTAGTACTATTCAACCAATAGAAGCAGGAAGAAGTTTCTCCATTAATGCGATTCGCGCGGCGCATTTACAAGCAGATTCTTTATTATTCGTCGCTTGTCAAAGAAACCCTAACGATGAAGCTATCGATTTCGAATCGATTTATCATGTTGGTTCTTTATGTCGTATCGTTTCCATCGTGGAGAAAGGCGATTTAGTGAGAGTGCGTGTTGATGTCGTGGAAAGAATCGTTTTAAACGAAATCTCCTATGATCAAGTTAATGGCTATTACGTCGCTAACGGCACAATTGATAACGTCCCAATGATGGACGAAATCACTAATGATTCAATCATTCGTGCCATTGTTGATAAATTAAATAATTTACCAAACGTTTTATCGTTATTAAATAAGAGTACCCTTAACCAAGTTAACAAAGTTAAGGATGCGGCTTCTTTATGCTACATTTTAGCGAGCAATCTCCAATGTTCTACAGAAGAGAAGCAAGCTATTTTAGAATGCAATAACGTTAATGAATTAATGGAGAAGATTTTACTTCTCATCTCTGGTGAACAAACCAAGGCTCAAATCGATGAAAACATCGCTAACTCAGTGAGAGAATCTACTGAAAAGAGCCAAAAAGAGTATTTCTTAAGAGAAAAACTCAAAGCCATTAAGAAGGAATTAGGCGAAGTCACTAATGACAACAATTCTCCTGAATCCATCTTAGAAAAATTAGAGAAGAATCCTTATCCAGAAAACATCAAAAAGAAAGTTAAAAGCGAACTTGCTAAGTTCGATATGATGCCTCAAGGTTCCTTAGAAGGCGCTTTGATTCAAAGCTACTTAGATGTTCTTATGTCCATCCCATGGTGGGAAAAGACCGAAGATGATGAAGACCTTAAACACGTCGAAGCCATCTTAGATGAAGACCATTACGGCTTAGAGAATCCAAAGAAGAGAATCGTGGAATATTTAGCCATTAAGAAATTAACTGGTAACTTAAAATCCCCAATCCTCTGTTTCTATGGTCCTCCAGGTACAGGTAAAACCTCATTAGGTAAATCCATCGCTAGAGCGTTAGGAAGAAAATTCTTCAAGTGCTCTTTAGGTGGCATTTCTGATGAAGCCGAAATTAGAGGTCATAGAAGAACATATGTTGGTTCTCTTCCAGGCCGTATCATTCAAGGCATGAGAAAGGCCGGAGTCACTAACCCAGTATTTTTACTCGACGAAGTCGATAAACTCGCTTCTAGCTATAAAGGTGACCCTGCTAGTGCCTTACTAGAGGTTCTTGATCCAGAACAAAACAATCAATTTAACGATAACTACGTTGAAGAACCATATGATTTAAGTGATGTTCTCTTCATTTGTACCGCTAACTACTTAGAAAATATTCCTGGTCCATTAAGAGACCGTTTAGAGCTCATTCAACTCTCTTCATATACCGAGATTGAAAAGATGCATATCGCTAAGGAACACTTAGTGGCTAAGCAAATCTCTCTTAACGGTTTAAAACCAGAACAAGTCACTTTTGAAGACGATGCCTTAAGATTCATCATCCGTTCCTACACACGTGAAGCGGGTGTCCGTGAACTAGAAAGAAAGATTGCTTCTTGCTTAAGAAAAGTCGCGGTTAACTTTGTTAAGAATCCTGACTGTGGTTTGACCACAATTAACGTTGACAAAGTTAGAGAATATTTAGGCGTCCCAATCTTTGAAGACACACAAAAAGAAAAAGAACCACAAGTCGGTGTTGTCACTGGCTTAGCGTATACCGAATATGGTGGTGACATCTTACCAATCGAAGTTAACTACTTCAAAGGTAAAGGTGCCCTCGTCTTAACTGGTCATTTAGGTGATGTTATGAAGGAAAGTGCTAGTATTGCCCTTGACTATGTCAAGAGTAACGCTGAAAACTTCCAAGTTGATCCTGAATTATTCGTTAATAGTGATATTCACATCCACGTCCCTGAAGGCGCGGTGCCTAAAGATGGCCCAAGCGCAGGTGTGGCGATGACATGCGCGATTATCTCATGTTTATCACATCGTCCTGTTTCTCCAGACGTCGCCATGACTGGTGAAGTGACCTTGAGAGGCCAAGCCTTACCAATCGGTGGTTTAAGAGAAAAGTCTTTAGCCGCTTTACGTAGTGGTATTAAGAAAATCGTTGTTCCAAAGGACAACAAGAAAGATGTTGATGAACTTCCAAAGGAAGTAAAAGACACATTACAAATCGTCTATATGTCTTCCGTGGAAGATGCTGTGAAGGAAAGTTTTGTCGGATGATTAATTTTCTAAACGCGACATTTGTCAAATCTTGCCCGAATAGAAATGAAAAACCTCAGGCGCAAAAACCTGAGGTTTTAATCGTTGGGCGCTCTAATGTTGGCAAATCTTCATTAATCAACGCCTTAACGCAAAAGAAAAAACTAGCGTTTACCAGTTCTAAACCAGGCCATACAAGATTATTAAATTATTACGATATTGACAGTAAATTTTATCTTGTTGACGCTCCTGGATATGGCTACGCTAAAGGAGGCATTGATCTCGATAGATTATTCGCCGAGATGATGACTTCATACTTTGATAATAACAGTGATTTAAAACTCGTTTTAGTTCTACTTGATGCCAGAAGAGAACTAAGCACAGAAGACATTGAAATCATTGATTATGTAAAAGAAAACAATATTCCTTTTGCTCTTGTCATTACAAAGTTTGATAAAGTTAATCAAAAGGAGAAAGCCGCTCTTAATAAATACCTTAAAGAAATGGGCTTAGTTAATGAGCAAGTATTTTATACATCCATACTAAAGAATGATAGTTTATCTCTTTTGAAAAAAGGGATTGAGAATAACCTTTAATTTAGTATAATGTAAGCGTCCGTTGAAGAAGAGGAGTAATCTATAAATCTTCTCATAGAGAATCGAGGATGGTGGAAGCTCGATAGAAGAAGTAGATGAAGGTCGCTTTGGAGGAATCGTAAGCCTAGCGATAATAGGTTAATGAAGTGCGTAGAAGAATCTACGAACTAAGGTGGTACCACGCGACAGCGTCCTTAGACAGGGCGTTTTTATTTTTAAGGAGAACTTATTATGTTAGAAAAACGTTATAACCATCTTGAAGTGGAAAAAGGAAAATACCAGAAATGGAAGGAAGCTGGCTACTTTGCTAGTGGTGATATTTCTAAGAAACCATTTAGCATCGTCATCCCACCGCCAAACGTTACTGGTAAATTGCATATTGGTCACACTTGGGACACAACCATTCAAGACATCATTGTCCGTTATAAGAAGATGCAAGGCTACGATGTTTTATGGCTTCCAGGTATGGATCACGCTGGTATTGCTACCCAAGCAAAAGTCATGGAAAAGCTCAGAAATATGGGCAAAGACGTGACGAAAATCACAAGAGAAGAGTTTTTGAAGTGGGCGTGGAGTTGGAAAGATGAATACGCTAGCCACATCCATGAACAATGGGCCCAAATGGGTTTAGCCCTCGACTACAATAAAGAAAGATTCACCCTTGATGAAGGCTTAAACTACGCCGTTAGAACAGTCTTCGTCACCTTATATAACAAAGGATTAATTTATCAAGGCGAAAGAATTATTAACTGGGATCCAGTGCAAATGACCGCGCTCAGTAACGTCGAAGTTATTCACCAAGACGACAAGGGTTATATGTACTATTTCAAATACCCAATTGTCGGTAGTGATGAATCCTTAATCGTCGCTACAACTAGACCAGAAACCATGTTTGGCGACGTCTGTGTGGTCGTTAATCCTAAGGATAAGAGATACACAAAATATCATGGAATGAAGGTTATAAATCCTGCGAACCATGAAGAATTACCAATTATTCCAGATGAATACGTTGATATCGAGTTTGGTACTGGCGCGATGAAATGTACACCTGCCCATGACCCAAATGACTTTATCATTGGTGAAAAATATGGTTTAGAAAAACCAATCATCTTTAATAAAGATGCCACGATGAACGAAAAGTGTGGTCAATACAAAGGCATGGATAGATTCGTCTGTCGTGAAGCATTAATTGAAAACATTAAAAAAGAAGGAAACTTTGTTAAACAAGAAGAAATCGTTCACCCAGTTGGTCATAGCGAAAGAAGTAACGCAGTCGTGGAACCAATGCTTTCTAAACAATGGTTTATTAAGATGCGTCCACTCGCGGAACAAGCTTTAGCCAACCAAAGAAAGAAATCCACGAAAGTCAATTTCGTTCCAGAAAGATTTGAAAAAGTCTTTATCCAATGGATGGAAAAAGCTGAAGACTGGTGTATTTCTCGTCAATTATGGTGGGGTCAACGTATTCCTGCTTATTATAATAAGCATACTGGTTAAGTTAAGGTCTTAATGGATCCACCAAGTGATATAGAAAACTGGGAACAAGAAAGCGATGTTCTTGATACATGGTTCTCTTCCCAATTATGGCCATTCTCCACAATGGGCTGGCCAAATAAGACACCTGATTTAGAAAGATACTTCCCAACTGATGTCTTAGTCACTGGTTACGATATCATCTTCTTCTGGGTTTCAAGAATGATTTTTGAAAGTTTAGAAATGACTGGTCAAAG
>JAFZLN010000110.1 GCA_017551465.1 Bacilli bacterium | reverse complement strand
GGTATATTTGTGGATGTAGGAGATGGCGCTACTAAGAGATGGGATTTATTCTTCTATATCTTTGGTGGTATTACCTTATTAATTGGTATTGTTTCTATCTTCTTAGCGCCTAAGGATATTGTTGTTCCTAATAAGAACGAACCATATTTTAAGAATATTATTCATGGCTTTAGACCAAGCGTTATTAAGGCCAATCCGGTTTTATATATCACTTTAGTGGCCTTTATGGTTTTCAATATTGGCTTACAAGTATTCATGCCATACTTCATCTTATATGTCCAAAAGATACTCGGTATTGTGGATGATAACTTCACTATTAGCTTAGGTATTGTTTTATTAACAGCGAGTTTAATTACTGTCATATTTGGTTTATTCATGGATAAGATTGGTAAGAATAAGATTATGATTCCCGCTTTAATTGTGGGCGCTGTTGGAGGTATTACAGTATTTGCGATACCTGCTAACCAAGGAATTGGCACCCAAATTGGTTTAATTATCGGTGGTATCATCTTAATGTCTGGTTATCTAATTAGTACCGCGGTATTAGGTGCAAAAGTTAGAGACTATACACCTGCTAAAGAAGTTGGTTTATTCCAAGGTGTAAGAATGATCTTTACAGTTTTAGTGCCGATGATTATTGGTCCGATGGTTATTGCCGAGATTATTTGCCGCATTGGTGGTAACCCATATCAAAATGAATACGGCGTGACTGTCTATCCTCCAAATAAATGGTTATTCTTTGCTACAGGTATAATTTTCGCCTTAGCGATTATTCCAGTAATTTTCATGATTAGAAAGGAGAGGAAGATCAATGAGCGAAACAATGATTCCGTTGAGTGAGTATCCTCGTCCTCAATTTAAAAGAGATTCCTATATTTGTCTTAACGGATATTGGGAATATGCCATTAGAAAAGAAGATAAAATTCCATCTAAATTTGATGGTCAAATCTTAGTGCCTTTTTCTCCTGAAGTTGAGAAAAGTGGCGTTAATAAAGCAGTCCTTCCAGATGACTATCTTTTCTATAGATTAAATATTGAATTACCTAAGGAATTTATTAAAGATAAAGTTATACTACACTTTGGTGCAGTTGACCAAATTGCAGAAGTATTTGTTAACGACCAATTTGTGATGAAACATATCGGTGGTTTCCTACCTTTTGAAATGGATATCAAACCATACATGGAAGGTAACAAAGCTACGATTATAGTGAGAGTTCAGGACACCACAAACGCTTCATATCATAGTTCAGGAAAGCAATCTTTAAAGCCTGAAGGCATATGGTATAAGCCTCAATCTGGTATTTATATGCCAGTCTGGTTAGAGAGCGTAAAGACCGGTTATATTAAATCAATTAAGATTACCCCTGATATTGACGAAAAAGTCGTTAAAATAAGCTTCAAAAGTTCCAATAAGTCCGCAAAACTCAATTTAAATAATCAAATTTACGAAATTGAAGCGGAAGCAGAAAACATTATTCCTATTAAAGATATGAAACTTTGGTCTCCAGAGAATCCATACCTTTATGAGTTCACTATTTCTAATGATGTTGATGAAGTTTCTTCTTATTTTGCGATGCGCAAAATCTCATTAATAAAAAATGAAAAAGGAATGAAAGTTATCGCGCTAAATAATAAACCTTATTTTATGAAAGGTGTTCTTGATCAAGGTTATTATCAAGATGGTTTATTAACGCCAAATAGCGATGAAGATTACATCAACGATATTAACCTCATTAAGTCACTTGGATTTAACGTTTCTAGAAAGCATATTAAGATTGAATCTATGAGGTGGTATCATCACTGCGACAGGCTTGGTTTATTAGTGTGGCAAGACTTCGTAAATGCTTGCACTAAATACGATTTTTGGCTCAATCAAGTTCCACTATTTGTGAGATATAAAATTAATGACCATAGATATAAAAAATTTTTTAGAGAAAATGAAGAAGGCAGAAAAGAAACATACCAAGAATTCATTGATACAATTAATCTTCTTTATAACTGTCCGTGCATTGTTTATTGGACCATATTCAACGAAGCTTGGGGACAATTTGACGCTAAGGAAATTTATCAAGAACTTAAGCTAATTGATCCTACTAGAATCTATGACCATGCTTCAGGATGGCATGACCAAGGTAGCAGCGATGTTAAATCAATGCATATCTATAAATGGAAAGTTAAAGTGCCTAATAGATTCAAGCTTAAAGGAAGAGCGTATGTCTGTTCTGAATGCGGCGCTTATATCCTTGATAAGCGTTTAAAAGAAGCAAAGAAAAAGGAAGGCTTCATTTATCTATTGTTTAACAATAAAGAAGACTTCCAGAAAGAATATATTAGATTTATTAACGAGGAAATTATTCCTGCTAAGAAACGTGGTATGTCAGGCTTCATCTATACACAATTAAGTGATGTAGAAGAAGAGATGAATGGCTTTGTCGCTTACGACCGTAAAGAAGTCAAAGTGGATATACCAGTTATCAAAGGAATTAACGAGTTACTCTAATCGGTTTAACTGCGTACTGTCCAACCACCAAAGAGACAACAAGAATAGTTGCGATAACGGAAGCTGCTGTCCAAGCATACTTTTCTCCTAAGTCGCAAAGCATAAATATAGTAAATGCTCCTAGGTAAACACAGTTTGCCACTCTAATGGCGACTTTAAATGGCTTTTTATCTATGAATAAGTAGATAGCACATAAAATGATTATTAAGCTTCCTAAGAACATCATGATAAAGCCCGTGATTTTAAAAACTTGGCCATTACTAATAGGATTTCCTTCTAATTGTAATAAATCATAGAAACTCGGATGATAATCAAACTCTTTAACTATATATGATGGATAGCCAGAGTTTATAGTGTATGTGCCTGTAAACCAAGGTGGTATAAAGAGAATAAGTAATAAGAAATAGGTTCCTAATGTTGAGAGCGCTAATGGTAATCTCTTTTTGTTGTATGGTTTGCTTTCGATAACAACACCACCATTTGGGTCGTTATTCTCGTTATTTAAAAGATAATCAATAGAACATTTATACAATTTAGCTAAAGCAATTAACTTCTCTGTTTCAGGAAATGCGATATCACTTTCCCATTTAGAAATTGATTGACGGGAAACGTTCATGATATCCGCGAGATCTTCTTGTGTGTAATTGTTTTGTTTTCTTAGGCTTTGTAGCTTTTCACCTGTAGTCATATTTAGCCCTCCTTTTTGAGTGTCGGGTTTATTTTATATTTTCAAAT
>JAFZLN010000109.1 GCA_017551465.1 Bacilli bacterium | reverse complement strand
ATTTGCAAAATAAGAAGAGAAGATGGTGTTACCTGTACGATAGCCTAAACCAAAAATTAAATCTTGTGGATGTTCGCAAAGAAGATCGAAAACCGATGCCCATATGCCAGTTCTTGATGTTAATGTACTGTAATCTTTTTTAAAAATGTGATTGTTTACGAAGGACCAAACGTTAACAAATAATGGCACTTTTAGGCTAACCATCATCGCAAATAAACCAAACACAGTTAGTAAGACCATTAAATAGATAAAGAACATTCTTGCCGCCCATCTGGAACGGGTTTTAATTTGTGAAAGAATATCGTATAAGGTGTAGATAATGATGACTGCAAAGCTAATGAAGGTACATGTTGTGCTCGAAGTAAGAACAATCATGATTAAGAAATGAACCATCAAGATGTAATAGAAAACGTTGAATTTCTTCAAGCTAAGAACAATGCAGCAGAACAAAGCTACAAGAATAATATTTGCCCAAACATTGGAGTTATAGATAATAAACGCAAGACCATTACCGGTATATGTATTATTACAAATAGCGATGATGTCTTTGAATTCAATAACAATATCCACCAATGTGCACAATAGCACACCTGCGGTAAAGGCATATGTGAGCCACTTTAGCCATTTTCTCGAAATAGAATAGCGATTAGCGGCAAATAGTATTCCATATAAAACAGCACACCAAACGATTATCTGCATTGTGAAAGATATCTTGTCATATGCGGTGAAAGAAATAATAGTTTCAGCGCCACCATTTGAATCTATAAATGTTCGGTCACCTTGCCACCAAACTGTAGCGATACACGCTAAGCCAAATATTGCAATAATAGGCAATAGCACTTTATCTAATGTGAGACCATTCTTTTTATGCTCTCTGAAGTAATAAAAAGCCAGTGCGAGAATAATGCAGAAAGAAAGTGTTATTAAAGATTCAACACTCATTCCTTCCATATGTTCCGCAGCAAATAAATTAAAGTTTTCAGCAAGGAAACAAGAAAAAATGATAATGAACCAGAATAATACAAATGTGAGAGTATATCTTAATTTTCCCATATAGATATTAAATAACGGTCTTTCACTGTCCCACGTGTATTATACACGTTAGACAGAATTTTTAATATATTTCTTTTCGTATACAGATAATTAATTATCAATTACACAAACGGAATCAATCTTGCTATCATAAATGTATGGAAAATAAATACGAAACATTACAAAAAATAATCAATGAAGCACGACAAATCGTTGTCTTCACAGGCGCTGGTATATCCGTCCCAAGTGGTATCCCCGATTTTAGAAGTGCAAATGGCATCTATAATCAGAAAACTAAATATCAAGCTTCACCAGAAGAAATCATTTCTCATTCATTCTTCCAAAACTACACTGAAGAATTCTATGAGTTTTATAAAGATAAGATGTGCTATCCAAAAGCATTACCAAATGCCGCTCATAAATACTTCGCTGATTTAGAAAAGAAGGGTAAAAATGTTATTGTCGTAACCCAGAATATTGATGGTCTTCACCAAAAAGCTGGTTCAAAGATTGTTTATGAACTTCATGGTACGATTCATCAAAACTTCTGCACTAGATGTGGAAGATTATTTGGCTTAGATTACGTCCTTAATTCTGAAGGTGTTCCTCACTGTGATAAATGTGGAGGAATTGTTAAGCCAAATGTTGTTTTATATGAAGAATCGTTAGACGAAGATATTATCTCAAGATCAATCAATGCAATCATGACTTCTGATGTGATGATTGTGATTGGAACATCTTTAAAAGTTTATCCTGCTGCCGGATTCATTCGTTACTTCAAAGGCCGCTATTTAGTGGTCATTAATAAAGAATCAACATCATACGACAATATGTGTGATTTGGTCTTTAATGAAGACGTTATCAACGTTGTCAAACACTTAAAATAATGAAAACACTTATTTTTGACTTAGATGGCACTATTCTAGATACGCTTGTGGATTTGAAAAACGCTGTAAATCACGCGTTAAATTTTTATAATCTGCCAGAAAAGGACCTAGAATTCGTCAGAAAAGCTATCGGAAACGGCACAACTGTATTAATCAAAAGGTGTACCCCATCCTCAATATCTGATGAAGAGAGGCAAAAGGTTTTTGATGTATTTAAAGCTTACTACTTAGCCCATTACGCTGATTACACTAAGCCATATATTGGTATCAAAGAAATGCTCACTAAACTTAAGGGTAAAGTAACGCTTGCAGTGGTCTCAAATAAAGACAATGACCTCACTAATAAAATCATTAATAAAGAGTTCCCAGGATTATTTGATATTATCCAAGGCTCATACCTTGATCATCCAAAGAAACCAGACCCATATCTTATTAATAAAATAATTAAGGAAAATAATATAAATAAAAAGGACTGCCTTTATATTGGTGACACCAACGTGGATAAGGAAAGCGCCACTAACGTTGGCTTACCCTATTTACTTGTGAGTTATGGTTATAGAACAAAAGAAGAACTAGAAAAAATGTGTCCTAGCGACACAACCATTTCTTCTGTAAACGAATTATATAATCAACTATTAAAGTGGGTTAACTTATAAAGAGGTAATTCTTTTCTCTATATAAGCTTCAACAGCGTCTCTAGGTTGACTATAAGAAATCGCTAATTCATCTAATAGCATATTTTTTGCATAGTTAAGCATCTCAAGATCAACTGGTCCGAGTTTGATTTCATCATTCGCTTCGGCGCCTATCTTATGATAGAAAAATAATTGACGATATAAATAAGCAATATCTTTAACGTCGCCAGAAGATAATCTCTTCTTATAAGCATCTCTTCTTTGCTTTGTGTTGGTATTAAATTCTTTACCAATCTTTTTAACGAGTCTTAATAATTCATCAGCTTCTTCTACATTCATGATATGACGAATAATGCTATTAGCAGAATCTACTGGAACATAGAAAGTTTCGCCACTGTTACGATTTACTCGCACAAGAAAATACTCTTTGCCGTTCATTTCCTTGCTCCCAATAATTGTAGAGAGACCTTCACGGCAGTGGATAACTTCATTATTCACACTAAAATCTGACATATACATTAATATTATGTCATTTTTTCAAAGTTTTTGTAAGTTTTGGTTTTGAAAACTGTTTAGAAAGAAGATTTAAGTGGGCAAGTTCTATTGAAGATTAAGTGCTCGCTTGTGGACAATTTATCAGTGCAATAATAGCCAGTTCTGATGAATTGGAAATGATCTAATGGTTTGGTGTCTTTTAAGGACGCTTCCACGAAACCTTCAAGCTTAACTAAAGAGTTTGGATTTAATCTTTCAATGAATGATTGGCCTTTTGTTTCTTCGGTTTCATCAAACACTAATGGTTCGTATAAGTTAAATGTTGCTGGTAAGGCGGTTGTGGCTTCAACATAATGGATTGTGCCGTTTGGTTTACGAGCATCAAAACCACTGCCAGATTTGGTTTCTGGATCATATGTGCAGTGGATTTCAACGATATTGCCGTTTTCATCTTTAACTACACTATTACATTTAATGAAATATGCATGCATTAAACGGACTTCATCACCAATGGATAATCTCTTCCATTTACGGTTTGGTTTTTCTTCAATGAAGTCTTCTTTTTCGATATATAAGTATTTACCGAAAGCGATTTGAAGATGACCTAATTCTTCATTTTCCATGTTGTTAGAAGCATCGCAGTATTCAATTTGTCCTTCTGGATAGTTATCAATAACCACTTTTAATGGATTAAGGATAGCCATTGGACGAGTAGCTTTAAGTTTTAATTCTTCTCTGAGGAAGTTATCAAGGTTTTCCGCGTTTGTGGTGCTGTTAATTCTTGATAAGCCAGTATAAAGGATGAAGTTTCTAATGGCTTCTGGTGTTAAACCTTTTCTCTTTAAACCGACTAATGTTGGCATACGTGGGTCATCATAACCATCAACGTAACCACCATCAACTAATTGACGGAGATATCTTTTAGACATCACGGTATTAGTAATATTTAATCTGCCCCATTCATATTGATGTGGGACATGTGGCATTTCACATTTTTCTACAAACCAATCGTATAAAGGACGATGGTTATCAAATTCTAAGGAACATAAGGAGTGTGTGACACCTTCAATTGCGTCTTGTAATGGATGCGCAAAGTCATACATTGGGTAAATACACCACTTATCACCTTGGCGGTGATGTGGGACATGCAAAATACGATACATGACTGGGTCACGCATATTGATATTTGGGGAAGCCATATCGATTTTAGCTCTTAATGTCTTCTCACCATTTCCATATTTGCCATCACGCATTTCTTGGAATAATTTTAAGTTTTCTTCAATTGATCTATTTCTATATGGAGAATCCTTACCTGGTTCAGTTAATGTACCGCGGTAAGCAGTAATCTCATCAGCGTTAAGATCGTCGACATACGCTAAGCCTTTTTTAATAAGAAGAATAGCTCTTTGGTATTGCTCTTCAAAATAATCACTACCAAAGAAAATGTTCTTTGGTTCATAGCCTAACCATTTAATATCGTTAATAATGGCTTGGACATATTCGGCGCCTTCATTAACTGGGTTAGTATCATCAAATCTTAAATTTGTGTAACCACCAAAAGCTTTGGCGAGTTCAAAGTCATTGATAACCGCTCTAGCGTGACCAATGTGTAAATAGGCATTTGGTTCAGGAGGGAAACGTGTAACGATGCTTTTGACACGACCTTCCTCCAAGTCTTTTTCCATGATTGTTTTGATAAAGTTGTTAATTTCTTCCATAAAAAAGTCCTCGGAGATATTTTACGCTTGTATAACAACTATTCAAATATTTTTGAATTTAGTTGTTTTATTTATCCTTGTTTCTTCTTGCTAAATACAGGCCAAAAGGCATCTTCGCCATAATCAATACGGTTGAGTTTCATGAGTTCAACCATATCTTCTTCAGCAATATCAAAATCTAGTTTCATATTATCTTCAATATGCTCTTTGCTAGACGCTTTTGGAATCGAGATTGTATTTAGCTGCAATGTATATTTAATGCAGAGTTGAGGGACTGAGACTTTATATTTATCCGCCATTGCTTTAATCGTTTTATTATTTAGTGCTTTACCATGTGCAATAGGAGAATAAGCTTCTACCACAATATCGTTTTCTTGGCAGAATTTAATCACATCAACAGGGGTTTCGCCGATATGTAAAAGAATCTGATTAGCCATTGGTTTTATCTCACAGTTATTGATGATGTTTTCAAGGTCATCAATGAGGAAATTCGATACACCTATCGCACGGATTTTACCTTCCTTATAGGCATCTTCCATAGCTTTCCAGACTTGAATGTTTTGTTTAAAGTATCTAAATGGTCCTCTAAATAAGGCCCAAGGTTGTGGGCAGTGAATGAGCATTAAATCAATATAATCGACACCTAATTTCTTTAAGGATTCATCAATTGATGCTTTGGCCTTTTTGTAGGATTTAAGTTCTGCTTTAACTTTGGAGGTGATGAAGACTTCTTCTCTTTTAAGGCCAGATTCTCTAATACCTTGTCCAACGCCTTCTTCGTTGCCGTAGGCTTGTGCTGTGTCGATATGTCGATAACCAGCTTCCAAAGCCATCTTTACACATCTAGCAGCGTCTTCGTTTTTAATTAACCAAGTACCATAAGCTAAAGCAGGTGCTTTCACACCATTGGAGAAAACAAATTCTTTCATAAAATAAAACCCTCTAAGGTTATTGTGCCATAGAGGGTTATTTATTAGCAAAGGTTTTGCTTTAATAGTTATGTTCGATCAGCAACCGTAACTGAAGCAACGTTGAATGAATTGCTCTTGGAAGTAATTTCAACTGTGTGTGAGCCAGCAGTTAAATCATAACTGCCCAAGATATTGAACATGTAACCAATTCTACTATCTTGTTTCGTGGCACCAAAACCAGCGGTCCATAAGTTCTTCGTGTTCGTAATAGTCTTAGTTTGACCGTCAATCTTTAAGGTGATGGAGTCGGCTAATTTGGCTTGGTTGTTATTGCCTGAAACACTACCTGTATAACCCATATAGACGATGATGTCTTTTTTACCAGCGGTTGTGGTTACTGCATAAGTAACTTTTTTGCCACTGGTAAGGCCATAATATGAAGCTGGCGCTTTATAATCAGAACTTGTCGTTTTGGAAACATCAGAAGTTAATCCACTATCCTCACCAATTTTGAAAGCACTTGGGATTGTGGCTTTATTACCTTCAGTCATGAAATTGATAATTTTATCTAATTTAGCGGCCGAAACACCAATCATACGAAGAGCAAGGTAGACTTGTTCTTGGAAGTTAGCACCTGGTAAGGCCAATAATTCATCGATATATTTGACGATATCATCACCATTTGTGTCGTTTGGCTTGTTTGGATATCTTTGATTATCAATTGGCGCGAAGTTAGAGAAACCATAATCTTGGATACATTCGTTGAATGGGACACCAAGTAAACCGTTAATCATGATAGCGGTAATACCAGTTCTATCAGTACCAATACGGCAGTGGAAATAGACAGGGTAATTAGATTCCTCTGCTAGTGTGTCCATAACTTGTCTGATTCTGACGGAGTTTCTAGCTAAATTGGAGTATGGAACAGCGCCATAGGCCATAAAAGCATTTACAACACTTGTGCCATTTAATTTGACGTTGTTAGATTCGCCATTAGCAACATTGATTTCTGTTTTAACTTTAAGTTGATTTAATAAGATTTTTTTGGCTTCGTCATTAGATGGAGTATTGTTGTCAAATTTACTACCACTTGTACGGTAGATTAAGCCTTGTTTGATTTTGCCACCGGCATAGGTTGTTCTGCCACCCAAGTCACGGCAGTTTGGCATATTACCAACATATAAGTTTCTTGGGGCTTGTCTGGTAACTTGGAATGTTCTAATTCCAGATTCTTTCTTGCTACCATCATTATAGTTAGCGACGACTTTAAAATAGTTTGTACCAAGGAATGAGTTGTAGAAACTTAATGACTTAGCAGATGTGCCTTCGACAGTATATCCATCACTTAAATCCGCTTTTTGGCCAAAGATGACATTATATTTACTAACTGTTTTACCTGCATCAGGGGTGAAGTCCCAACTGAGTGTAACCTTTTCTGGAGTGGAAACATTTTTATTACCATAAGCATCACAAGCATTAAGATCGGATTCAGTCATGCTGTAATATTGTTTATCGAGATTTAAATACTTTAATTGGTTAGTGGTATGAACCTCTTGTGCGGTATTTAATTGTGTTTCGTTAAATGTAAAACCATCATTCAAAGGAGTTTGTGAAGATTGACTTGAACCACTACTGCTTGAGGATGGTTTGCTACTTGAACTTGAACTGTTGCTCTTACTTGAACTAGATGAACTTGAAGATGAGCTTTTGCTACTAGATGCTGAAGAACTTGATGCGGAATCACCAGAAGTTGAATTCGCACTGCTTTCAGTACTGCTCACCGATGTATCACTGTTTGAATCTTTACTTCCTTGGCTATTACTTCCAAAAAAATTACAAGAAGAAAGAGCCAACATTAATAAAAATGCTAAGCTTAGAAATATTTTCTTTTTTTGCATAGATGTTACTTCCTTATTTCTTATATTTTCATATATGAAAAACCAATAATCAATAAACAATTAAAAAAGGCTCTCTTGCGAGAACCTTATTTTATTAAAGAGTGTTAATTAAGCGCGATCAGCAACGGTCACAGAACCAACGTTGAATGTGCTCTTCTTAGAAACGATTTCAACTGTGTGTTCACCAGCAGTGAATTCGTAATTGCCTAAGATATTGAACATGTAACCGATTCTGCTATCTTGTTGAGTGGCACCGAAACCAGCAGTCCATAAGTTCTTTGTGCTGGAGATTGTCTTTTCTTGACCATCAATCGTTAAGGTGATGGAGTCGGCTAATTTATCTTGGTTATTGTTGTTTGAAACACTACCTGTATAGCCCATATAGACGATGACGTCTTTTTGGCCAGCAGTTGTGGTTGTTGTGAAGCTAACTTTTTTGCCGCTGCCAATGCCATAATAGGTGGCAGGTGCTTTGAAATCAGAACTTGTTGATTTGGAACCATCGGAAGTTAAGCCATCACCTTCACCGATTTTAGCGGTGGCTGGGATTGTTGCTTTTGTGCCATATGTCATGATGTCGATGATCTTGTCTAATTTAGCAGCTGGGACACCAATCATACGAAGAGCAAGGTAGACTTGTTCTTGGAAGTTAGCGCCTGGTAAGGCTAATAATTCATCGATGTATTTGACGATATCGTCACCATTTGTGTCGTTTGGTTTATTTGGATATCTTTGGTTATCGATTGGAGCGAAGTTGGAGAAGCCATAATCTTGAAGAGCTTCGTTGAATGGAACACCGAGTAAACCATTAATCATGATACCGGTGATACCTGTTCTATCGGTACCGATACGGCAGTGATAGAAGACTGGGTAGTTATCTTCATCAGCTAAGATGTCCATAACTTGTCTGATTCTCACAGAGTTTCTAGCTAAGTTAGAATATGGAACAGCGCCATAAGCCATGTAAGCGTTTTCAACGTTTGTGCCACTTAAGCCAACGTTATTACTTGTGCTATTAGCAACGTTGATTTCTGTCTTAACTCTTAATTGATTTAATAAGATGTCTTTAGCTTCAGCATCAGAATCTGTTCTGTTATCGAATTTGCTACCACTTGTACGATAGATTAAACCTTGTTTGATTTTGCCACCGGCATAGGTTGTTCTACCACCCATATCACGGCAGTTTGGCATATTACCAACATATAAGTTTCTTGGAGCTCGTTCTGTCACTTTGAAGGCCATAACATCACTTGATTGTTTGTCGCCTGTTGTGAAGTTAGCAACGATTTTGAAATAGTTGGTGCCTAAGAAGGAGTTATAGAAGCTAATGGATGTGTCCTTTGTACCTTGGACAACATATGGATCACTTAAGTCCATGCTTTGAGAGAAGACTAATGTGTAGTTCTTCACTTCATAACCATTTGGCGCTTCAAATGTCCAATTGAGTTTTGTTTTTTCTGGAGTGGAAACGTTTTTGTTACCCAAAGCATCACAAGCGTCTAAGTCACTCTTTGTCATGTCATAGTAATCTTTTTCAAGATTTAAATACTTAAGTTGATTAGCGGTGTGGATTTCTTGAGCGGTGTTGAGTTCTTCATCGTTGAAGCCAAAAACACCACCGGTGATTTCACTTGGGTCTTTACTAGGTTGAATAATGCTACCATCACTGCTTTTATCAGCTGATGAATTGGAGTTACCACCTGGAGTGGTGTTACAACCAGTCATAGTTAAAGCAAGGATAAGAAGCGAACCTAAAACATACTTTTTGTTCATAATATCTAATACCTCTGTGCACTATTCTATTACTTTTGCAGGAATAATAAAAGTGACTATTATTTTATAGTCATTATGACTTTCTAGTTGCCTTATAGTTCATTTAAGTTTCAAAAGAAAAAGGGAACCTTAATTGATTCCCTTATTTTGTTTTGTTTGAATCTTGATATTAGGCTTCTACGTTGCGTGTAACGCCTAAGCAACCCCAGAATCCCGCTTCAGAACCACCATGACCGTTCTTGTCAGCATAAACTCTATATATGTCAGCGCCAATTGTGTATGTATGTTCTGCATCACCCCAGAATGTGGTGTTTTCAAATTGTAAGTTTGCACCAGCATTACCACTGACACAGTCAAAGTGTGTTTGCCATCCTTCACCATCAGCAATGAAAGCAATTGAGCAGTAGAAATAGACATCATCGCCTTCAATAGCCCAGAAGCGTTCTTCATCAACATGGTTATGTAATTGATATTCACCACCGATAACACGTTGGAAGTTACCCGCAATCTTATTAGCATCATGCCATTCATTGATTGTTTCAACGGTTAAGTTGGCTTCGTTAGCACCACCAAATTTGAGATATGGGCCAGCGACTGTGACACCTGTTGGCAAATCAGCGGCGTCAATGTTAACAACAGAGGCTTTAGAAAAAGCGATTGGTTGAATTGAGTCAAAGACGATAGAATTGTCTTTGTCTGTTCTTAGATAATAATTACGTGTTGCGTCTCTAGCGCCTGTATTTGTATTGGTGAATGGAATATTAGCATATGATTCTGGTGTGCCACCATAAACTTGATAGAATTCGCCAGAAGTCAATGTGATATCTGTTAAGTTATACTTAAGTGTAAACGATTTGGAAGAAGCATCAAAGTCAGCAGCTTTATAATCATCGGCTGCTGGTGTTTCTTTGCCATCAACGAATGCGCCACTGTCACCATAAACTTTTAAGCCCCATGCCCATTTAAATTCATCAGCGGCATAGTTATTAGCAGTACCTGTGACTTTAACATATGCTTTACCATCTTCATTAGATAAGGAAATATCACTAATGGAAACACTCTTAGAAGTGCTTGAAGATTTCGATGAGGATGTTTGGCTAGAAGCAGGTGTTTTGCTATTAGAATTATTTGGCTTAGCGGTTGAATCATTATTACCACCATTACAAGCGGCAATAGATAAAGAGGCCATAGCCATCACTAAACCGAGTAGTTTTTTGATTTTCATATAAAAAATCCTTTCATGCTATCTTTTCAAGAAATGTTCTCGCTAATCATATTTTATAAACAACTTTATTTATTGTGCAAGTGACATGTCTTTACTAGTAAACATTTAGAAACATACAGTTTCCATAAAAAAGAGAACCACTCGCAAGTGATTCTCGTTTAATTTGTTTTTACTTATTAAGCGGCAAAGACCACTGTGAAGTATTTAACGGCTAAGTTGTAGCTATCGATTCTAGTGAACTTGAATGTGTTTTCACCAGCATTTAATGAGACAGCACCAACTTCACAATCACCAATTTGTGAATATGTAACTGAGTTACTACCTGATGTGATTGTTTCGCCAGCTTCTTCTGGTAAGATATCACCAAATTTTGTGTTGAGATTAGCGGTTGGATCAACTTCAGCACCATTTACTTCAAGTTTGAAGTTGCATGTATTAGCGCTATCTTTAACTGAAGCGAATGATTTATCTTGGTTGTCATTGTTGCCATCGTGCCAATAGTCCATAGCACCTGTGAGGTAAACCTTGCCTGTCTTGGCTTCTGGAATGTTAATCTTAACTTCCATGTATTCGTTTTTGTTTGAAAGTTTGATACAGCCTTCTGGTGCGCCACCTTTATCTGAGCCATTAAGTGTGGCTTTTGCTGTTGCAACTCTTAAACCTTTAGCGTGGCAAACTGAACATTCAATGTTTTCATAAGCAACGCCTTCACCGGAAGCAGCGACTTCTGTAGCGGTCCAAGTGTGTTGTTTAAGTTTAGCAATTGGTCTTTCTTCCTTATTACCGGCATCACTTGTGCGTTCTTCTTTACCTTCAGCACCACATGTGGCTGGAGTAACGACTTTCCAATCGCCCCATTTTTCTTTTGAAGTTGAAGGTTTTTGTGATGTTGATGCTGGTTTTGCTGTTGATGGATTTGCATTATTGCCACCACCATTACAAGCTGTTAAAGAAAGGGCAGCAAAAACGGCTAGCATTGTGAAAAATTTTCTTTTCATTATATTTTCCTCCGAAAATTTTTGTTTTATTTAACACAGCACGTGTTTAGTAAATCTAATATATTATAACAAGAAATTTTCAATTCTATTACAAATAACGTAGCCTTCGCGATTATGTACATCAACTCGGTTATACATCATGCGTTCTCTTGCAGGTGTTAAAAATACACCACCCGCTTGTTCAATGATGACTTGGCTAGCAGCGGTATCCCACTCTTTTGTGCCATCGCTTAAACGATATGTTAATTCGCCTAAACCTTGAGCAATTCTACATGCCTTTAAAGCAGAACCCCACTTCTCAGTTTTGGCAATTTTATCAGAGTGTTTTGCGATTACTGCATCTTCTTCTGGTTTGGAGTGGAAGACACTCTTATAAACGGTAATATTTTCAGTTTTATCGTTGACGTGTATGCGTTTGGTGACTCCATCCTTACGATAAAAGGCACCTAAACCTTTAGCCGCAAAATAGATTTCACCAGTTAATGGAACAACTACAACACCTACAACTGCTTCATGCTTATAAGCAAGAGCAATGTTTGTGGTGAAGCCACCATCTTTAGCGACAAAATCTTTTGTGCCGTCGACAGGATCAACAATCCAAACGAAATCATTGTCTAATCTAGATGCATCGTCAGTGCTCTCTTCAGTTAAGAAAGCGTATGTTGGATACTTTTTGTGAAGATAATCTCTAATCACTTTATCGGCGTTTTTATCAGCGAGAGTGACTGGTGAATTATCATCTTTGATTTCCACGGAAAAGTCAGTGTTGTAAATTTCTAAAATGCCCTTAATAGCTTTTACGCCTGCTTCAATCGCGGCTTCGAGTTGTTCTTCCCACATTCTATTCATTTCCTTTCTTCACCGTGTCAGCTAATAAGTCTAAGAGTTCGTTAAGGACATCCTGGCCGAACTTCTTATAGGTAAAGCCTGCGGCGAATGTATGACCGCCTCCACCAAAGTGGGTGGCGATTTTTTGAATGTCAAAGGTGCTACTACGCATTTCTACTTGCATGCCACCATTATCTGTTTCAGAAGCAATTAGCCAAACTGGGAAACCTACGACATAACTGAGTAATGAAGTATTAGCACAGATTTGAGCGGAAGTTACTCCTAATTTTTCTCTATCTTCTTTAGTGGCGACAGCGTAGATGATGCCACGTCTATCTTTTTTCACGTGACTATAAATGAATGATTTAATTGAAATATTTATTTCAGGAACTAAATTGTTTGTCTTATTAAGTAAGATTGGATCAACACCACGGTCGCACAAATCTCTAGCAATTTCAAACATCCTGACAAAGTTATTAGCAAATTGGAATCTTGCAGTATCAGTCATCATACCAAGATAAAGAGCACTCGCAGAAATTAAATCAATTTCAAAATTGTTTTCTTTTGCAAACAAATAAATCAATTCACAAGTTGATGTTGCGGTATCGTCGATAACCTCTGGCCCTTCATGGAAAGTGAAGGTATCAATGTGGTGATCGATTTTGGCAAAATCACGAGCTTTCCAGGCTCTTTGATCTTCAAGACGATTGATGTCGTTACTATCAAGAACTATGGCTAAAGATTGGGCAATTACTTCATCAGAAACAACATCCATTTTACCGATAATATCAAAAAACTTTTTTAACCCACTACCAACGCAGTAGATTTGTTTGTTTGGATATTTCAGTTTAAGAATGTTCCTTAGAGCAATTTGGCTTCCATAACAATCACCATCGGGATTAAGATGACCGAAAATTACTATCGAATCATATTGCTCAATCTTGGAGATGATCGCTTCAAACATTAAAATTCGTTATCCTCTTTTTCTTCTTCGGATTCTTCGGATTCTTCTTCTTCAGAATTGAAGTCTTCTTCCTTTTGTTCTTCTTCGTCTTCGAAGGCCTTATTGTATTCGGCTTCTTCCTCTTCTTCTTCACTGTCGTCATAGGAAGTTTCAACATCGCTATAAACTTCACTCATGTCGATGTGAACCTTTTCAAATTTGTGACGAATTCTGAGGTCCCATTCGTTTTCGCCTAAGGTGACGAAACGGCCATCAAGCATTAAGTTGGTGTAGAAACGAGAGACTTTCGCTGCTGCTTCTTCTTCACTTAAGCCAGCTTCTTTAACACAGTAAGCCCAAATATCTTGGAACTTGCTTTGTTGGCTTTGGGCGCTCACGTAATCGTAAGCATAGTCTAATAATGATTTTGACATATCAATGTCCTCCTACATATGTATTGGAGCGCTGACACCAATAAGGGCAAGCGCATTCTTTAACACTATTTTACTTGCTTTGACTAAAGCAAGACGTGAACCACTGAGTTCTAAATTGTTTTGGTCGATAACACGGCATTCGTTATAGAAAGCGTGCACGAGTTCCGCGAGGGTATGGATGTAATTAGTGACTTTGTATGGTGCTTTATCTTTAGCGGCATCATTAACTAAATTAGCAAAGTCCGCAAGGTGCTTTAATAAAGCCATTTCGGATGGTTGGCTTAATAGTTTAGCACTATTATCAATAGCGATATCTTTGCCTTGCTCTAAAATAGAGCAGAGTCTAGCATGAGCGTATTGAGCATAATAGACTGGGTTATTAGAACTTTGTTCTTTGGCTAAGTCCATATCAAAGTCTAAATGGGAAGATGGAGCACGCATTGCGAAGAAATAGCGCATAGCGTCGACACCAACTTCTTCACAGACATCTCTTAAAGTGATGGCGTCACCTCTTCTCTTACTAGCTTTATATTCTTGTCCGTCTTTAAGGAATCTCACCATTTGAATCAATTCAACGTGAAGAATATCTTGCGGATATCCATGCATCATTAAAGCGGATTTCATTCTGTTAATATAACCATGATGATCTGCACCTAAGACGTCGATAAGAGCATCAAAGCCACGTGATAATTTATTAACGTGGTAGCAAATATCAGGTAAGAAATAGGTATAATCACCATTGCTCTTTTGGACAACACGGTCTTTATCATCGATAAAGTCGCTTGTCTTTAAATAAAGAGCGTCATCTTGTTTGTATGTGTATTTACTTAAGAAGTCTAATTCCTTTTCGATAGCATTGTCAGCGCGGATGGCTTTCTCTGAAGAGAAGACATCGTGTTTAACTCTAAATAATTCTAAGTCTTTAACAATTCTATCAAGTTCGATTTTGACACCTTTTTCTTTGAAATATGGAACTGGGTCATTCATCTTAAGTGCTTCATCACCAATTTCATTTTTGATTGATTCGGCAATTTCAACAATGTCATGACCAGCATAACCATCTTCTGGGATTTCGGCTTGGATACCGAATAGTTCTTTATATCTCGTTTGAATTGACAAGGCAAGATTTGTAATTTGACTACCAGCATCATTGATGTAGTATTCCTTGGTCACATCATAACCAGCGAAGTCTAAAATACGGGAGATGCTATCACCAATCGCTGCGCCTCTAGCGGTACCAACGTGAAGGATACCAGTTGGGTTAGCGGAAACGAATTCAACGTTAACTTTGAAATTCTTTCTTGGTGAGCGACCATAGTTTTCGTCTTCCAAAATAATCTTGCTAACGAAGGCTTGGAGAGAATCATGCTTCATGAAGAAGTTAATGAAACCAGGACCCGCAATTTCGATTTTATCAATACCGTCTCTATTAATTTTCTCAATTAGCATTGTCGCAACATCGCGTGGAGCTTTGCCAAATAAACGAGAAAATTTCATCGCGACATTGGTGGCATAGTCACCATGAGCTTCGTCTTTACTCTTTTCAATAACGATATCGTTGAGAGCGACTTCTTGACCAAGATCTAAAAGAGCTTTTTGGATTTTGAGTTTAATGTTTTCAATAATGTCCATTTTATTCTCCTTTCTTTCTAAGCATGACAATGGCGTCCGCTTTAACGGCCAAGCCTCTTCCGATATCATCGAGGCCTTCATTTGTTCCCGCTTTAACGGAAACATTCTCTAACGAAGTATTTAATAATAACGCTAAGTTATTTCGCATTTCCATAATAAATGGAGCGAGTTTTGGTTTTTCTAATGTGATGGAAACATCAATGTTGTTGATTTCGTAGCCTTTTTCATCCATCATAGCCACCACTCTTTTAACGATTATTGATGAATCAATATCTTTAAATTCTGGTGTACCAGGGAAGAATTTGCCTAAATCACCTAACGCAAGAGCGCCTAAGATAGCTTCGCTAACAGCGTGGTAAACAACATCACCATCGCTATGCGCTAACTCACCCACAGGGCTAGGCACACATACGCCAGAGAGCATAAGCTTACGGCCTTCAACTAGTCTATGAATATCAGTAGCAAATCCAATTCTCATATTACTTTTTCACATTAAAACGGAAGAACATAATGTCGCCATCCTTTGGATAGTAACCTTTGCCTTCTGTTCTAATCTTTCCCGCATCTTTAACAGCGTGTTCGCTTCCGAGTTCATGAATGGCTTCATATGGGTAGACTTCCGCACAGATGAAACCTTTTTGGAAATCGGTATGGATAACGCCAGCACATTCAGGCGCTGACATATTGTTTTTAAATGTCCAGGCACGGCATTCATCCGCACCAACGGTGAAGAATGTTGATAAATTCAATAATTTATATGTGGCTTTAATAACTTTTTCTAAGCCAGATTCTTTGACGTTTAATTCCGCTAAGTATTCTTTTCTTTCTTCTTCGCTTAATTCAGATAGATCACTTTCGATTTGTGCGGAGACTGGAATAACTTGATTGTTTTCTTTGGAAGCATACGCTAAAACGTCTTGGTAATACTTACAGTTATCTAAATCTAATAAGTCACTTTCACCAACGTTAGCAACGTAGATGATTGGTTTATCTGTTAATAAGTGATAATTGGTTTTGCAATAAGCAATTTGATCTTCGGTGAGTTTAGCTTTTCTTGCTGGTAAGCCTTGTTCAAGGACTTCCTTTAAAGGCTTGAGAAGATTCATTTCATAAATGGCTTCTTTATCTTTAGCGATTCTTGCTTTAGCTTCGCTCTTTTCAATACGCTTATCGACAGTATCTAAATCCGCCATAACGAGTTCGAGATTGATAATCTCAATATCTCTTATTGGATCAACGGATTCTTCGACGTGAACGATATCAGCGTTTTCAAAACAACGGACAACTTCCACGATAGCATCGCATTCACGAATGTTGGCTAAAAATTTATTACCTAAACCTTCACCATTGGAAGCGCCTTTGACTAAACCCGCGATGTCAGTGAACTCAACTGTCGCAGGAATCTTTCTTTCAGGTTTAAAAATATTTGTTAAAAAATCTAATCTTTCATCAGGAACGTTAACAACACCTGTATTTGGATTGATGGTCGCAAACGGATAGTTCGCTGCTTCAACGTGTGAATTTGTAATTGCGTTGAATAACGTTGACTTTCCAACATTTGGTAATCCAACAATGCCTGCTTTTAATCCCATAATAGTGTTTTCCTCTTTTAGTGCGCTACCTATTATAAGGGATAATTATCAAATTAACAAAACAAAATAAAATTTGTTTTATTGTTTAAGGGCATCAAGTGGATTAATTTTATTAATTCTTCTACTCATAAAGAAGCTCGAAATAAGAGCGATAGAAAGGGACAAAACAAACATTGGTAAAAAGGCAATTGGATTGAAAGAAAAATGAAAATTCATCGATAATGCGCTACCAAT
>JAFZLN010000108.1 GCA_017551465.1 Bacilli bacterium | reverse complement strand
GTATAAGGCATAGACATTTAGTGAATCAAATGTCGCAGGAATAACCCCATAAATCTTGGTGGATGCTTGATAAGTGTTAAGTTCTTGGAATGATCTATCCTCGTTAATTACTTTGGTTTCTAAGAAAGAACCATATCTAGCATCTGGATTCGTAGGAACTAATTCTAAATGTTCAGAATCTCCTGGAGTAGGTACTAATTCGAATTCAATTATTTCAGCGTGCGACACTATAATTTCCTTAACTGTGATATCTTTAGTCACTATTTGAGAAGGATAAATCGTTAGTTCCATCCAAGTACCAGTAAAGTAGATTTCAAGCTGGTCACCAGCGGCGATATAATCAACGCCATAATCTTTAAGATTAAATGGTATTGAAGCGGTGCCAAACAACATGCATACTTCATTTTGTATATGCCGTCCATAATCAGGCGTAATCATACGTGAAACCATCTTCTCTTCTTCCTCAATATGAGTGGCGCTTTTTGAAAAAGAAATAGAGCACGCTGATAAGGCGAACGAACACATTGTTAGAATGAGAATTGGTTTGATATTTTTCATAGTTTAGCCTCCACCATTTTAGCACCTTCGTTAATTTAGACGAATATGGTTGATAAATCTGCTAAAAAATTATTATAAATATAGACAGAAATATGTATTTGAACATGATAATTTTACGAAATAATCAATTCTTTTGATTGTTGTTGATATTAATAATATATCTTCATTAAAATAGAACTCGAGGTAATTAACATATGGAAACAATAAATGGTTATTCAATTAACGACAAAAGCAGATTAGAAGCAGAAATGGCAAACTTCAAGCACAAGAGAAATACTTCCCTTGCGGTTGGTATCACATTATTTGCTGTTTCTATCATCGCTATAATTGTTGTGGTGATGTTGATGGTAAATAAGGCCATGGAAATGGCAGAATCTGGTTCAGGTTCTGACTCTTATGAAGATGTAATGAGACAATCTTATGGCTTAACGGCAATTATCTATGTCTTAGCCTTCACCTCTACAATTGGTGAAATCATTGCCGCTGCCGGTGGCATCAGCAACCACGTCAAATACGCTAATAGAAGAAAAACTCTTCAAAGATTAAACAATCTTGAATAATTAAATTAAAGGCCACAGCGATGTGGCTTTTTATTAAAATAAAAGACCTCGCCATTCACGAGGTCTTTTATCTATTTATGCTGTTTGTATGATTGATAAGAAATCATTTTCTGACACCACTTCATATTCTGTTTTTTTAAGAATCATTGTTTTAGAGTCCATGATATAGAACTGATTGTTTGCGATGGTAAAGGTGAATAACGCTCTATATTTAACATTTTCTGGGTCTTTAACACTAGATGATTTTTGTTTAAAAATGATGCTTGTAGCGTTTTGTATAACCTTATTTTCTGAGCCTGGATCAATACCAAGTGCAGTTATTTCTGTGTGTGAATCTCTAAAACGCACGTAGCCAGTACTATTCGATGTAGCGTATGCATAGTTTTTAGCGTAAATCATGACATAGAAAGTATTGTTGCATTCGATAAAGGCATGATGTCCATTAAAGGAATACTTGTTTTCGTTAGTTTTAAAATGGTAATGTTTTGGTTCCGCGAGCTTTTCCACTAATGAAGGATCAATTTCAGCGACTAGTCCTTGCAAAATGTTATAGCTCGTTTGTGTGGCTTCTTCATTAGCGGCCACGGAAACATACATGAAAGGATATTCTTCTTCAGTATATGGATTGTTATACCCACCAGGGATGTATTCAGTAGAAAACTCCACAATGTCTTCTTTAGCAATATTCCAACCAAAAGCTTCTTTAAGAGTTTTACCATTCCTATCATAGTCGAGAGTGTCGCAGCTAAAAGCAATTTTATAAATATAACCAGAGACGCATACTTCAATAATGGTACCTTGTTGATCTTTCATTTTAAGATTCATTGCATCTAAAGTAATAACGACATTATCTTGATGGTTATTAGCGGTCGCTTGAATCAGACGATAGTCACCATTTAAACGATAGCCAACAGGTAAATTACCTGTTAAGTCATCGTAGTTACCACTATTTCTTACGATGTTTGTGGTGATGCAGTATGCTTGATCAACACTAGCGTGTGCAACGACATAGGTATCTTTTTCAAGGTCTGGTTCTAATGTCACAGGGGTACGGTTTTTATCCGCTAAAGTAACATTGAAATCAAATGCATCAACATTGAGGAAGTTTTGCCACCTAGTGGTAATTTCTGCTTCGCTATAATCTAAGATACCTTTACCAACTAAACGACCTAATTGGAAGACATTTTTAGAATCGTAGTTGTCACTGGTGTATTGCTCAACAATAATATTTGGTTCGTTATATACCAAACGATAGTCGAATTTGCTTGGTTCTTCTAAATGGTAAATCGTTTGACTATTATGATAATCGTAGATAGCGATCCACGAACAAGGATCACTCATGGTGCTAGATAAAGAGGAAAAAATAAAATCAAGATAGCCATCTTTATTTGCGTCCGCTAAAAACAAAGTGGAGACATCATAAATAATTCCTCTTTCTGCTCCTTTGACATAAAGGTCATAACTCTTTAAGCAAAATTCTTCGTTGAGGCTATCAACCTTAAATGTGAGTCCTTCTTTTGGGGTTGCTTCACCTAATTGTTTAATAACAGTCACCCCATATTCTGTTGGACGCACGCTGGCATAGCTAATGCTTTCATTTGAAATAGTAGAAGCACTACAGTCACAGCTTGTTGAAGAACTAGATACGCCTTGGCAGCCAGTAACGATTAGAGTGCCTAGGAGCGTTGCAATTAAGATTGATTTATTCGTGATTTTTTTCATACTCATATCTCCATTATTAATATTATTCTTTTGAGTGACCTCTATCAATAAGACGAACGAAAAAACCAAAATCGCTAAAAATAGTAAAGAAAAACAGCCCTTGACGGACTGTATTTTTCTTAATGGCACGCTTGAGGCGACTCGAACGCCTGACCCACAGCTTAGAAGGCTGTTGCTCTATCCAACTGAGCTACAAGCGCATGTCAGCGATAATTATATTAAATAAAACTCCTCTTGTTTGCAAGCAATTAATAACGAAGTTTCATGTATAAGGCTTCCGCTACTTCTCTTGGTAGGAGCTGACTTAACTCTTCGACTGTGGCTTCTTTTAACAAAGTTATATCTGGATAAGCCTTATTGATTAACTCTTTGCGTTTATCACCAAGACCTTTGATATCATCTAAAATTGATGATTTCATTTTCTTATTTCTTAATGATTGATGGAAGGTTATCGCAAAACGATGGACTTCATCTTGCATTCTTGTGAGCATGAAGAAAATGTTCTTATTTTCAATATCGTAAACATTACCTTCGATATCCATTAAGCCTGCGGTTTGGTGTTTGTTGTTTTTAACTAGACCAAAGAGATTAATTGAGGCATCTGCTTGTTTGAGAGCTTTGTCCGCGGCAATGATCTGATTAAGACCACCATCAACAAG
>JAFZLN010000107.1 GCA_017551465.1 Bacilli bacterium | reverse complement strand
TAGTGTCCTCCTTATTTAACGATGAGAAACTTAATTCTCTTGTAGTCGGTCTTGTGTAAGACTGCGGACTTCATTAAGTGTCTCTTTTGTTTTGTGGTTTTGTGTGGGGCTAAATGTGAAACATAGGCGTGATGTCTAACGATCTTGCCTGTGCCGGTAACTTTAATTCTTTTCATTAAAGCTCTTTTGCTTTTCATTTTTGGCATAATGCTTTTCCTCCTACTTCTTCTTTGGGGCGAGTATTGCATACATCCAACGACCTTCCATCGCGGATGGTTTTTCAATATTCGCGTAATCACTTAATAGAGCGATAAACTTATCCATGACTTCTTGGCCGACTTCGATGTGAGTCATTTGACGGCCACGGAAACGTACGCCTACTTTAACTTTATTACCCGCTTCTAAGAATTTTTGTGCGGCTCTGGCTTTAGTGTCCATATCATGACCACCAATTTGTGGTGTTAATTGGACCTCTTTAACTTCGACAGTATGTTGATTCTTTTTAGCTTCTTTAGCTTTCTTTTGTTGCTCGAAGCGATATTTGCTGTAATTAATGATCTTGCAAACCGGAGGTTTGGCGTTAGGCGCCACACAGAGTAAGTCCATGTCATATTCATTGGCTTTGAACTGTGCCTCACGTGAAGACATTTTACCGATTTGTTCACCATTAGGGCCGATTAAAAGGACCTCTGGGAAACGAACGTTTTCATTTACTAAATCTTTGTTTTGGTTGTTGCCAGGTTTTTGGTTTTTGGCGTAACGATTGTCGATGATAAGTATCACTCTCCTTTTTTGATTTAAAAAACGGATGCATTGTGCACCCGTTAACATTCTTAGCCCATAAGAAGTAGCGTTAGCCAACCAACATTTTGTCAGTCTGGCGAGAAGCGGGTGCCTCTGCTTTCTACGTTTTTGCGTTAAGATATTATCATTATTAATATAATGTGTCAATTTTTTCTTGAATATTTTGTTAAAAGAAGTTTTTAAAGTTTTTATATGATTAAGCAACTTTATCAATTTCTGACTCAATGATGTTGTGCTTCATGAATTCTTTGATAGCGCTCTTGAAGATATCCGTTACCTTAGCTTGTTTCATTGAAAGTAATAGATAGATGCTCTTAGAGACATATATCTTTTCACATTTGCATTCTCTAATTCGATCATATTCATTTCTCAAAGGAATATTATTCTTTTTTGATAAATAATCTATCAATGAAAGGAGATATAATGACTTTGCATATTTCTTCTGAAAGTAATAATCATTGATTGCGTTTGATTCGATTGTTTTAGTAACAAACATAATTTCATCAGTGGCTTTAAGACGTTGAAGCGTATCACTTTTAAATAAATCAAAATCGCTATTATAGGCGAATAGAGATAAATTATCGTAATTCAATGTTTTATATAGTTCATCAATATTTATTTTGAGAGCATCTGCTAATTTGCTCATGATGGAAATGGTGCAGTTATTAATATTTGAGCGTTCGTTATAGATATCATTTAAAGTGGCATGAGAAATAGAACTAGTTTTTTCTAGTTCATATAATGACATATTTTTGTTGTGCAAAATCGCTCTTAATATATAGGTCGCCTCACCGACAATTATAATCTAGAGCGTTTTTATATTCAATAATAATTGAAACAAAAAACTGGACGGCATCTAGAATCCAGTTTTATTGTTTTTGCTTTTCGCTTTGATCATCTCAATTTGTTCTTGGGATAAATCATTATACATATTATCTTCAACATCGCTCTTTGATTTAGGATGATAGAAAAGAGCAATCACTAAAGCAGCGATACAAATGAGAATATAAACAATATCAGAAATGATCCAAAATAGCTCGCCTTTCATACAGGCAAATGGAAGCGCAACAACCGCAATAGCGAGTTGAATAAAATCAAGAATAATTGCCAATTTTTTGTTCATAAAGATCACCTCTTTTATTGTTTCTAATGATAACAAAATAATAGTGGATTAACAATTAAAAAAGCCTCCGACATTTAGGAGGCTAGTTTGTTTTGAATAGTTATTTAGACTCGTTTTCCTTATCGGATTTAAGCTTTTCTATTTCTTCTTCTAAGAGTTTGTTTTTTTCGGTTACCTTTTCAAGGTCAGATTTCATTGCCTCGATTTTCTTACTGTCTTCAAACGCAGTTTGCGCACCGACGCATATCCATAAGAACAAAAGGCCAGAGAGAATATAAATGATGCCAGGGACATATAATGACCATTCGCCTTTGCTGTTAACAATGGCTACTATGCCGACAACGATTTCGAATAGACCAGTTAAAATACCGATTATAACCATAATTATTTACTTTTTGGAACAAATAACTTTTTACCTTTAATCTCATCAGTAATGAGCTTTAAGAATTCATCAACGGTAACCGTGATTTGTTCTTGGACACCGAATCTTCTATAGGTGACGGTCTTATCATCTCTTTCGTGATCACCAAGAACAAGAGTGAATGGAATCTTCTTCATTTGAGAAGCTCTCATTCTATAACCGAGCTTATCGTTAGAGTCATCAAGTTCCACTCTTAAACCAGCTTCTTTGAACTTCGCTAATAATTCTTTAGCGTATTCTAAGTGGTAATCATTGTTAACTGGTAATAGGTTAACTTGAACTGGTGATAACCATGTTGGGAAAGCACCCTTAGTTTCTTCAATTAAGAAGGCGATGAAACGATCTAAAGAACCTAAGATTGCACGGTGAACGACGACTGGACGAGCCTTTTCGCCTTTTTCATCAACATAGGTGAGTTCAAATCTTTCTGGTAATTGATAGTCTAATTGAATAGTGGATAAGGTGACATCATGGCCAATCGCACTCTTAACTTGAACGTCGAGTTTGGACCATAGAAAGCTGCTTCACCAATGGCTTCGTAATATTCAACACCTAATTCTTTTAAAACTTCACGTAATTGGTTCTCACTCTTTTCCCAGAGTTCATCATTACCGAAATACTTTTCGGTATCGTTAGGATCTCTTAAGGATAAACGGAAGGCATAGTTCTTAAATCCGAAGTCGTTATAGACATCAAGAATGAGCTTAGTAACTTCTTTAAAGACATCACCGATTTGACTTGGCATACAGAAGATATGGGAGTCGTTTTGATAGAACGCTCTTGTTCTTTCGATACCAGTTAAAGCACCTGAGGCTTCAAAACGGAAGTCAGCAGCGATTTCTGCGATCTTTAACGGTAATTCACGATAGGAGTGCAAAGCGCTTCTATACATGACCATGTGGTGAGGACAGTTCATTGGTCTTAAGACATATGATTCATTATCAACATCCATTTTTGGGAACATATCTTTTTGATAGTGGGCCCAATGACCAGAAGTCTTGTATAATTCAACGTTACCTAAACATGGAGTTAAGACATGTTTATAGCCTAAGGCTATTTCTTTATCCATGATATAGTCACTTAATAAACGTCTCACAATGAAACCATTAGGTAACCACATTGGTAAACCTTTACCAACAAGGTCATCATACATAAAGATGCCTAATTGTTTGCCTAAAATACGGTGGTCTCTTCTCTTTCTTTCTTCAAGAACTTCGAGCCATTTATTTAAATCTTCAGCGGTATACCAAGAGGTACCATAGATTCTAGTAAGTTGTTTGTTCTTACTATTACCTCTCCAGTACGCTCCTGCAAGTGAAAGTAGGTTAAAATGTTTAATCAAACCTGTGGACATAATATGTGGTCCACGGCAGAGATCTGTGAATTCACCTTGCTTGAAGGTAGTGATACTTTCATTGATTTCTTTAATCAATTCAACTTTATAAGGATTGTTTTTGAATAATTCAAGAGCTTGCTCTTTAGTGAGTTCTTCACGAACAATTCTTAAATCTTTTCCCGCTAATTCTTTCATCTTCTTTTCAATGACAGGAAGATCGTTTTCTGTGATGACGACATCACCGAAATCAATGTCATAATAGAAGCCATTTTCAATAGCAGGTCCAAAGCCAAATAAGGCTTTTGGATATAATTCTGTAATAGCTTGCGCTAATAAGTGAGAAGTAGAGTGATTCAATACCTCTAACGCTTCTTTGCTGGTTTTTTCCATTTCAATAATGGAACCATCATGTTGTTGTACTTTCATAATTTTTTCTTTCCCTCCGCAATACAATAGCGGGCTTATCCTTTGGCTTAATGCCTAATTTATTGCAACATATCGATTAAGTCTCTTAATCCATGTGTATGCCTATGTTTCATTTCAACGGCTTCGTCGATTGGATAATCAACGATTTCGTTTTGTTTGATACCAACAATTCTACTTGTTGGTTCTTTATCACAAAGGAGTTCAACAGCTTTAGCGCCAAATCTAGCGGCTAAGATTCTGTCGTGAGCGGTTGGAGAACCACCTCTTTGTAATCTACCAAGAACTTCAGTTCTTGTATCAAAGCCTGTTTCCTTAGCGATTTCACCCGCTAATTCATTAATGTCTAATAAGTTTTCACTGACGATAATAATCGCGTGGCTCTTATTTTGGGCTTTCATTTTTCTTAATTTACGGAATAAGACTTCCTTCTTTAATGGATGTTCGACACAGATGACACCTTCAGCACCTTCTGCTAAAGCAGCAAACATGGCTAAGTCACCACAGTGACGGCCCATAACCTCAATTAAGGAGCAACGTTGATGTGATCCAGATGTATCTTTAAGTTTATCGACACATTCACAAATTGTGTTAAGAGCGGTGGCAAAGCCAATTGTTTCATCAGTGCTACCAACGTCGTTATCAATTGTGCCTGGAATACCAACGCAGACGATGCCGTGTTTACTTAAAGCTTGTAAGCCCCTAAATGTACCATCGCCACCGATACCGATAAGAGCGTCGATTTCAAAGTCTTTTAAGTTATCAGCGGCTTTCTTATTAACGGCTAGTTCTTTAAATTCTGGAAGACGAGCACTTCTAATAATTGTGCCACCTCTATTAATAATATCTTGGGTGAATTCTTTGTTGACTTGATGGATGTCGCCTTCCACTAAACCACGTAGTCCATCGTAGACAACATACATTTCTTTGCCTTGATATAAACCCGCTCTAATACACGCTCTTAAACAAGCGTTAATACCTGTGGCATCACCGCCACTAGTTAAGATGGCTAT
>JAFZLN010000106.1 GCA_017551465.1 Bacilli bacterium | reverse complement strand
TGAAACAATCGCTGTTAAATATCCAACCAAAACAAGAGAATTTATGAATGACTTAGGTCAACATGGTATTAAGTTTGCGATGGATGACTTTGGCAGTGGTTATTCTAATATGGCCAGATTCATCACACTACCATTCTCAATCGCTAAGCTTGATAAATCTTTATTAAATGAACAATTAAATGTTGGAATCTTCTTTAACGCTGCAGTCAACTTATTTAAGAACTTGAATATCCCAATTGTTATTGAAGGTGTTGAAAGCGAAAAGCAATTAGCGGTCGCTAAAGAAAACAAAGTCGACTATATCCAAGGCTATTACTTTACCAAACCTTTAAAAGAAGAAGATTTGTTAGCGTTCCTCAAAGAACACAATAAATAAAAATTTATCCTATTTTTGAATTATTTTCTTGCAATCATTAACTAGTGAGAATATTATTAAATCTTGGGTTTAACGCGTTTAAACGAATATTTTGATAAAAATAAAGATGAGAGTGTATCAGCAAATTGTTTACACTTTTTTAATTTTTGTAACATTTAAAATGCTTACCTATTTACCTTCATTTTCACTATCACTTTGATAGTATTTTTAATATGTATTTATTCATAAATAAGAATTTTTTCATCTTAAAATTGTCATTTTTTCATTATTAAAATTGTCATAAAAATCAGCAGTTTTTTTCGTATAAATCTATAAATATTTTTTATTGTCATGCTTGTGACATTGAAATATGATTGTAGGCAAATTTATATCTTAAAAAGGAGAAAAAGACAGTTTATGAAAAAAACTTCAAAAATGTTTGTAGCTTTGGCTCTAGCTGGTATGGTCTTAACAGGCTGTAACTTCGCCGGTCCAAACGCTTCACTCAACTCTCAAGCTGGCACTTATGAAAAGCAACAGATCTGGCAATTGTATAAGGCTGCTGGCGGCGAAATGTCCTATGACGAATGGTTAGCCTCTATTAAAGGTGCCGACGGTGCGCAATTATTAGCAGACACAAAAGACCCTTCCGATTCAGACGGTAAAAATGGTGATGTCTTCGTTAACATTACAACTTGGGACATCTTCTACAAAGTTGGTGGTGCCTGGCAACCAGCCGGCAACATCAGAGGTCCTCAAGGTGAACAAGGTCCTAAAGGTGATAAAGGTGACCCTGGTGAACAAGGTCCTAAAGGTGACCAAGGTCCTGCCGGTCCTGCTGGCCAAGATGGTAAAGACGGCAAAGATGGTAAAGACGGCAAAGATGGCCAAGATGGTAAAGATGGTAAGGACGGCGCTTCCTTCTTAACAGGTAATGGCGCTCCTGCTGCTGACTTCGGTAACGATGGCGATACATATCTTGACTTAGATTCATTCGATCTTTATACAAAAGCTGATGGCGAATGGACAAAAGTCGCTTCACTTGCACCAGCCAACAACGATAACGGTGCATGGAGTCAAGCCATCCAAGATGAAATGAACAAATATCTTGGTGAAGTCCTCCCATACGCTAATTTAAATAAAGATACTATGTACCATGAATACAGCGATATTTACGCTGATTGGGGTATTGGTATCTACGTCATCGGTGATGATAACGACACTAACGTTCTTACCAACTATGGCGCAAAATTAGAAGCCGCTGGTTTCGAATATGATGACTATTATGAAACATATGTTAAAGGCGACTTAGAAGTTAGCTTTGGTTATTACGAAGCTAGTGATTCTTACGAAGCTGGCAACGAAATTCTTGTTTACTGCCCAGTTTACGAAGAACCAATCGATGCAAGTTACTTCTTAAATAATGGCTTCACCCAAATCCAAGGCTGGCCAACAGCTAACGTTGATGCCGTTATCGGTGAAGGCCTTATCGCTGGTGTCAACATGGATGGTACATTCTATGAAAAGAAAGGCACAAGTTCTGATGATAATGGCGATTATGATTATGAATTATTAGCGACATACGGTGATTTCACAGAAGAAATGGCTGCTCAAGTCGAAGCTGCTGGATTCATCTATAACGCTACATATAACTGCTACCTCGATGCAAACAACGATAGAGAAATTGATGTCCTCAAATATGATGACTTCACATACTTAAAGTTCTTTGGTCCATATAGAGCTCCAGCAGATTACACAGAAGAAGAAATTCTTGCTGATGGTTTCGAAAAAGTCGCTGGCTTCCCAGCCGACCTCATTGACGAAACATTCGGTGAAGAAGACTTCATGGATCCAATTGCCGAAGATGCTGATTGGTTCGTTAAATTCACAAAGAACAATAGTTCTTCTGAAGATAAGTACTACATGAGTACAAAATTAATGACCGCTGGTGATGTTACAGAAGACTTCGCTGACGCTCTTGTCGAACTTGGTTTCACACAAAGTTCTTACTCAGCCACTACTTATACAAAACCATATGGCTCAAGTGACAGTGCTTCTGTCTCTCTCAGCTTCAAACGTGGTTATACATTAGTTAGTATCGTTGGCCCATGGGTCTATCCAAATGGTGCACCAGTCGAAGAACACTTCGCTGTTGATACACTTGATGATGCAGTTGCCGCTTTATTCGCTACTGAAGATATCGATATCGAAATGGCTGAATATCCAGCTGAAAGCGAAGACGCTTACTTCATGGCTAGTGGTGTTAGCTTCAAAATCTATGGTTCCAACTCTGACGAAATGGATGCATTCGCAGAAGCTTTAGAAGCAGTCGGTTGGGATGTCGGTGAAGGTAACTACTCAGGTGACTATCGTGCTGAATATGGTGATGAAGGCGCTGTCTTATACATTGAAAACTGGTACAGCTACATTCTCGTTAAATGCGCTATTGAAGAACCACTCGTTCTCGATACAGAATGGCCATCAGATGACATTGCTGCTTTCATGGAATACAACGATTTCACAGATGCTCTTCCAGCTTATGCAGAAGAAGGTGCTGGATTCTCAGTTATGGATGAAGGCGATACATTGTACGTCCTCGTTGAATGTGCAAATCCATCCGCAGCAGTTACCGCATACTGTGATATCTTAGCAGCTGCTGAATTTGAATACTTAGGTACAGACAGCTACGGTGATCCAGTCTACGATTCACCAAACGATGAATACTATGTGAATCCATACGTTTCACAAGGTGGATACTTCGTTATCTGTGTTTACTAAAAACTAGATTAAAAAAATAGGGTCAGAAGAAATTCTGATCCTTTTTTCTTGTTCATTTAGCAGAACCACCACTACTAAACGTCTTATTAGTGGAAGTGGTTATCGCGGTAAATAATCACTTAAATATAAAAAACCTCTTAGAACTGTCCGCTAAGAGGTTTCTTTTTTTATCTTAATCCCTTAAATCTTTCTTTCGTGGAGTCATTTATCCTAAAAGAATCCACCGTTTTGGAAATTGTCTTTCTTTTTAGAGTTAAATCTTCACAATCTTTAAGATAATCATATACTTCATCTGGATAATAGATAGCGACTGTCGCTAATAGCCAGGCTTCCGCCATCATGACCATATATTCTTCATCTTTTTTGATGTATTTAGTGACATTTAAGATGTTTTTATCTTTCGCGAGTTTTAATCCCACGACAAACGCCATGCGTCTATCGAATGTAAAAGGTGATTTAACTAGCGAAAGGAAGAATGGCCAGTATTTATCAAACGTCAACTTTTTTAAAAATGTAGCAGCAGTATCTGTGATGGCCCATGATTTGGCCTTTTTGATATTTTGTTTTAAGAGTTCTAATTGTTCATCGATATTTTTGCATCTTGAGAGCGCTAAACCGAAATAAATGAAGTCAATTTCTAAATACTTGCCTGTTTTAAAGTCTTCTAAGCGCATTTCTTCATCTTTAACGTGTTCTTTTACGATTTGACGCAAAACGGGGTTCTTAACGCCAAAAACTAGGTATTCACTATTACTCACGGTCTTAGCAAAGTCCGCAAACTTCTTATTTGCGTTATCTTCTAAGTATTTTTCTAATTCTTTATATGTCATAGCACCACTATTGTAGCGCAATAAAAAAGATACCCCCACTATTTTGTGAGGGTATCAGAAGAATTAATTATTTTTCTTCTTTTGTGTTCTTGATGTCTTTGAGGACTTTTGGACCTAAGTAACCAAGAAGGACTGATTTCAAATCGATGCCGAGTGTCTTGTTGATACCAGCGAAGATTTGATCGCCATGTTGTTGAATTTCTTCCACTAATTTGGCTTCATTGCCTGAACCGTACATTGTGATACCATCGATTTGGCCTAAGGCGGCAGCGATTGGTTCACTGTAAGCTCTGACTGTTTCTGGCAAGACACCAGAGTCTAAGACTAACTTTAATGTCGCAGCATCATTGAAGGCTTTCATAGCTTCAGCTTTTTCTCTTGTGGCTTTAGCTTCTGCATTACCTTTGGCTTCAATACCAGCAGCTTCGGCAAAGGCAGCTTCTTTTTGTGCAGCCGCTTCTAATTTGACAGCTTCAGCGGCTTTTTCTCTAGCAATTCTTTGGGCTTCGGCTTCGACTTTGACCTTTTCAGCTTTTCTTTGGGCTTCAAGAAGTTCAGCTTCCGCGGCTTTTTGTCTCTTGTAGAGTTCAGCTTCCGCGAGTCTTTCAGCAGCGTATTTTTCGGCTTCCGCTTTCTTGTTGATTTCCGCGGTTAATTTCTTTTCTGTTAATTCGACTTCTTTATTACCAAGTTCGACTTCTCTTTCTCTCTTGGAAATCTCAGCATTAACAGTCGCGGTGTTGATTTCTTCTTGTCTCTTTTGTTCTTGGATCTTATAAGCAGCATCCGCATTCGCTCTTGCGGTATCTGTTTTGATCTTTAATTCCGCTTCTTTTAAAGAGTATTCTGTATTCTTTTGGACGATAACGGTCTTGGAATTGACTTCGGCTTCATTGGCTTCTTGAGCCGCTTTAGCTCTGGCGATGGAAACATCTCTATCAGCGTTTGCTTTAGCAATTGCAGCTTCCTTGCTAATTTGGGAGATGTTATCAATACCTAAGTTTTCAATGACATGGTTACCATCGGAGAAGTTTTGGATATTGAAGTTCACTAATTCAAGACCTAATTTGCTCATGTCTGGAATGACGTTTTCTTTAACGGCTTCCGCGACACCTTTACGGTCTTGGACTAATTGACGGATACCAACTGTACCAATGATTTCACGCATATTGCCTTCAAGAACTTGTTTGACTTGTTCAATTAAGTCATCTTGGTTCATGCCTAATGTAGCTTCGAATGCTCTTTCGAGTAATTCTGGATCACTGGAGATCTTTAAGTTCGCCACACCATCAACATTGATGTTAATGAATTCATTTGTTGGAATTGATTCACGTGTCTTGATGTCAACTTGGAAGACCTTGAGTGATAATCTGTCCTTTCTTTGTAAGAAAGGTAATTTCCAGCCGGCCTTTCCTCTTAAAATTTTTCTTTTGCCTAAACCAGAAATCATGATTGCTTCATCTGGTCCCGCTTTGGTGTAAGAGCAGAGAATAAGCACTACGATAAGTGTCACTACTGCTATACCAAGTAAAACAAATAACCAGTCCATCTTCGTTTCCTCCTTATTATTTACTTGTATGGACTGTGAGGATGTTTTCAATCTCATCCCACGTGGTATCGTATTTGACAGGCCTTTTGTCTAATACGATGTTTAATGCTTTGGATATCTTCTTCATCAGGTTGACGGAAGAGATCCTGACATATGTTTTTGTTATGGAGATTCGGTAAATTGTATGTTCGTCTAGCTCACCATTTTGGGTTTTTTCTTTACTAATGGGCTTGATAACCACATTCTTTTTATCATCTAGTCCAACTTGAACACGCTGCGCGAATTCAAAGGGGACTGAAGCGATGGTATTTAATGTGATATTGCCACTATAGAAAGAAGCAGTTCCAATTTTGTCGTTTGAGCCAAACCATTCAATTGCCATTTACTACCTCCTTGCACAAATATAATACAATAAAATATATTTTTAATTCAAGGAAATTCATAAAAATACATAAAAATATTAATTATGAAAAAAGTCAACAATATTACTTAATATATTTGATAAATAATAAGGATATATATGGACCGCAAAGTTGGCATATTTAAAACCATAAAGTTGTCAATAATTGAATTTTTATGTATCGCGTTTTATGCACAAAAAAAAGATTGCACCGCAAGGATGCAATCTTTTATTCAGTATTATTCTATTGGATGGTGCCAGCAGTTACTTGAATAACTGTGGAGCTTGAATTTGATGGATTTGGATAAACCAAGTATTGGAGATAAATGTTTCCACAAACAGCGTTTGCATATGAGTAACTTGCTGTATCAGTCCAATCACCTAATTCGAAATCATCTGGTACGAAATAGTATTCAACATATAATTTCATATTAGCGATGCTTGTGCCCAATGAGAAAGCAATGTATTTTTCACCACTTGAATCTGTCTTAATGGTAACGTTACCAGAGATGACAGTCTTAATAGCTGCTAATGCGGCTTCTAAGGCAGAATCTGTTGTATATTCAGGAACGAGAGCGCTCTTGAAATCAATAAACACATAGCCTTCATATTCAGCTGGGTAATCCCAAACACAAATATCTAGATTACCTTCTTTAGATGTGTAGTGCATATCACCGTATTTATCTTCGCCAGCCTCGACGTAGTCGGCCGCTAAGAAATCAGCAACATATTGAGTCAAGAATTCATCTTCTTTTCCCTCTTCGACTTTAATTGCTAATTGACGATAGCTTGGGGAGTATGAATAGTCAATTGGATTGCTGGTAAATGCTGCTGGAAGAGCATCATTAATAGATAATTCACTTGCCAAACTCGCGGCAATCTCATCAACGATGTTGACTATTTGATATTCAACTGTTCCTGATGCAGGACCAAACTTAACTGTAGCTTCTCTTGTACCTTCTGTTGCCGTGCTAAAACCAGTAACAGTATATTCATCATCTTCGACTCTCATTTCGCTGCCATCAGCATATTGAGCGTAGACAAGAAGATCCATTGGAACTGTTGTACCAAGATAATAAGGTAAATCAATAACGTTCCAGTTGTCATCGAACTCGATTCTATAACTTTCAATATCTAAAGAGACCGCTGGGTTAGGTACTTTGAAATCATATTCTGAATCATCGGTGAGGAAGATTGTGTAAATATCATTGTAACCATCGTTACCTGTCTTTTTGATTTCTTTGATGCCTACGCCATCAGTACCTGGAGCGCCGGCTTGGCCTTGTTCACCTTGAGGACCTTGGGCGCCAGTTTCACCTTTTTCGCCTTGAGGGCCTTGAGCACCAGTTGCGCCGGTGTCACCTTTGTCGCCCTTATCGCCTTTGTCACCTTTTTCACCTTTTTCACCTTGGGCGCCTTTAATGTTACCAACGCTTTCCCAAGAACCACCGACTTTAAGGAATACATCCCATGTTTCGATGTTAACAAAGACGTCACCATTTTTACCATCGACATCTGTTGGGTTTCTTCTATCTGCTAAGAGGGAAGAACCATCTGCACCTTTGACGGACGCTAACCATTCGTCATAGGTCATTGTGCCACCAGCAGCGGCATACAATTGGAATAGTTGTTGTTTTTCATAAGTGCCGGCTTGAGAATTAATGGCGGCATTTGGGCCTTGGAAATTACAGCCCGCTAACAACATGCCAGAAAGGCCTAATGCTGTAAGCAATAAAGTTAATTTTCTTTTTTTCATGTTTTTTCCTTTCAAATGCGCTAAGAAAGATACACTAATGTTGGGTTAATACACGTGTTCCTTAGCTTACATAGTTTTATGCCATTTATTATACGACATTTTTAAAAAATGCAACATTTTTGTATATCTTTGCGTGGCGCGCGAGAAGAAACCCACATCAAACAAGCAAATTTCTACAGGACAAGCCACAATAAAAGCCACTTCAAAATGGGTGGTTTTTTATGTGAAATGATGTATGTCTTCTTTTGAGTTAATTCAATTATAGCAACCACAAATATCCCTGTCCGATGCTTTTGTGTTGAGCAGAGATTTTGATTCAGTGGCGTTTTGTTCCACTACTATGCGCGTTAGGAAATATCTTCAACTAATTTAACTTTAGAAAAGTCGACTTTGTTTCCTTCAAAAAAGAAGTATAAAAAGCCATCAAATGTGGAGAATAAGTCCATTTCTTCGGAATCTAGTGGATCGAGTTGGAATAATAAACTGTCGTTTGTTTCTTGATATTGCCAATCAGAGGGATGACCTAATAGTTTGTTGCCATCAGAATCATTATCACATCTTTCAAATTCGATTAGATAATCTTGGTTATATTGTTCAAAACCATCAACAATATCATTAAAACCATCAATATGGTGTGTTGGTTCACCATCATAATAGATAACAATAGGCGTTAATGAATAAGGACCATTTTCTGTATCTAAGAAAAAATAAAGATATCCGTGATGAGGTAAGACGTTCTCTTCATCCAAGTCTTTGATGTCCTTCAATCTAATTTGCATCAAGAACATCGCTGTGGATGGTAAAGATTCATCCATGCCCTCAGGTAAAACAGGATTACCTAGCATTTTCGATAGTCCGACATCATATTCGCCTTCAGCCTTTTTAATCTTTAATTTAATCGCAGACATATGCACGTCTTCTCTCTTTTATTCTTTTCTATATGTAATAACGGTTAATGTTTCGAGTCTATCTTTTTCGTTAGCGAAATTGAAATACTCTTCATTCGCTTTATCCAACCAAACTGGAACAAAATATGTTTGATTATCTTCTTCGTCTTCCCCTGGTCTAAAGCCAACGAAAATAACAATCTTGGCTAATTCATCAATGAATAGGACACAATATCTTTCGCCAGTCTCAAGCTCAAAAATTGAATCGTCGTCTCCTTTATCATTAATGTCATCTAAAACAAACTCTTGATCAACGGATTCTATTTCCGCTCCTTCCGCTTTAGCGTGGAAGATAATCTTGCCAGGAATCTTATTTGCGACAAAGTTGAAGCGACGGAAAGTGAATACTGCAGTGCCCACTCTATGAGTGCTTTTTCTACGTGGTGAAGAATTATAATCGAAATTGAGTTCATATTCTTCATCAATTTTAAGATTGATTATCTCTTCCTTTTTACCCATTTTGAGCTTTAGAGCGAGAGTCTCATGAATTCTATCATAGCCTTCGACTGTAAAAAGTTCATCAAAGAATGGGAAAGATGGTTTCTTTTCAAGCAATAGAGGATAGCAGTATTCATAATGAAGACTTAATTGCTCTTCATTGTCTGGCCAATAGGCATTTACTTTGAAAAATAGAACATAGTCTTCTAAGTCGTTTTCTTCCGCATCATAGTTTTCAAAGCTTTCTTCTTGAGTGTCTTCATTTTGTTTAACTAAGTAGTTATATAAGTCGTTTAATTGTTTTTCACTTAACGGTAAGAAATTGTATTTATCATCCATTAAACAAAGAAATAAGTCAGAAGGAAGTTCATCATAGCCAGAAATTGATGCCGCTAAGTCGGAACCACCACTACCGTAGTCATCACAAAAGCCACCAACATGGAAACCAAGTTTATTACCAATTTCATTTGTTTGAGCGGTGTGTATAGTATAAAAACGTGCCACACCTGATGTTTCTTTCAAAGATTCGTATGATGAAAAGTCTAAAACAATCTTTTCGATTGTCTTACCCACCTTAATAGCGTTATATTTTGGCTTATTTTCACCCTGTAGATACTCTTTCATCAAATCAGGGTCCATACGAGAATATGGGCTAAAATAAGGATCAGAGTCGCCAGAGTTATATTTTTTCACGGTCACTAGTTCCCATGCAATTTTTCAAAGACGTCCTGCATATACTTTTTAAGCGCTGCATTATCAATGATGCTAATAATTATACGTTCAAAGAAAGCTAAATAGTCGCCATCTGACCATTCTTTGAACATTTCTACTAAAGGACGCTTTTTAAGCGTAGTAATAAAGTCCTTAACACCATTACCTAAATAAACTACACAATTGATACTACCATCCGCTGGAGTTATTTCTTCGACATTCTTGGCTGTTTGATTATGTATGTTTTCTAATACTTCAAAGACTTTATTACTATCAGCACTAGGAGTAATATCTCGATTACTGACGATGAGGAACGATCTATCTTCATTATCCAAATCTGGAGCGAGACTAACAGTCGGATAATTATCAAAATAATTGTCTGGATTGTTTGGTTTATAAATAATGGTATTCTTTTTTAAAAAGGCCATAAATATAGCGGTATCATCGCCAATAGTTATTCCATCTTCTTTGACAGACAATGTGGGATTAAGTGTGTCTTCATCCCACGCTGCGATAAAAGGTGCTTGTTCAATATAATCTGCAAGAGTTTCATCTTCGCCTAAATCAGAAACAAGGAGGATTCCTTGCTTATTAGGAGTTTCGTTGTTTTGAGAAGAATATGTATCATTTGAGCTATATCTACGACGTTTTTTAGCTTTGCTAACAATAATGCTAAAGATAATAAATAGAACAAAAGATGCCGCGGCAAGGAAGCCATATGTTCCAAGCACTGTCTCAATAGTCATTTCACTACTTGTTAAATATTCTTTAAGTGCGTCTAGAAGTGGACCATCAGGTAAGAAATAGTATGATGCGAACGCTAAGGTTGTAAGACCAAATAAAAGAGCGAATCCAAATAAGATCCAACGGAAAACTTTTAAAAAACCCATATGTAGAGTCTCCTCTTATCACTCATAGATTAACATAAAGTAATCTAGTTTCCATTAGTAAAAAGTTGAGTCTTGCTACACCTCTAATGAGGTGATTAATAAAGAAAAAACGTCTCTTAAAAATTATTTAGGAAGATAATTGCTTTTTCTTCTCTCGATATTTGATGTTTTGTAGAATTCAGCTTTATCTAAATACATTCT
>JAFZLN010000105.1 GCA_017551465.1 Bacilli bacterium | reverse complement strand
GCTTGAGCTTGTTTTAAAGCATTGATGATATCTTCATCAGTGGCATTAGGATTACTCATTAAGAAATTAGACTTAATTGTGCCTTTGAATAATGATGATTTTTGATTGACTAAACCAATATCGTTCCTTAATTCATTTAAGTTATAGTCTTTCAAAGAAACACCTTTGTATAAAACATCACCCTTAGAGGCATCATAAAATCTTTCAATTAAATTAACGACTGTGGATTTGCCACTACCGGTACCACCGATAATACCAAATGTTTCGCCTTTTCTAATTTGGAAATCTAAGTCATTCAAGAAATAGTCTGTGTCATCTGTATACGAGAAACTAACATGATCAAATCTAATAAGAGGGGCCTTATTATCAATCACATATGACTTATTTTCATTAACGATAGATGGATTAATGGAAAGCACACTATCGATTCTTTTACGGGATACACTCGCTTTAACAATTTCAATAATGACCATAGAGAACTGGACAACCACAAAGAAGATTTGTGATAAGTAGGCCATCTCTGCGATGATCGTACTAGCAATTTGAGTATTGTCCGCACTGAATAGGCTATTTTGCAACAGCAAGATAATAACAATTAAGACAATTGACGTAATGGCAAATGTTAATGGATTAATTAATGAGTTAATGCGATTAACTCTAATCGCTTTATCTTGATAAGCATTTGTCTTAATAGCGAATTCATTATTCTCTCTATTTTGTTGATTAGAGGCTCTAACAACTCTTGCGCCATCAGTGGTTTCACTAGTCTTGTTATTTAAGTCATCTAAATCATTTTGGATTTCAACATAGCCTTTAGATGATTTTCTTAAAACTAAGTAGTTCACTAGGAACAAGAGAGGCACAATTGCAGTAAAAGCTAAGCCTACTCGCCAATCTAAAATAAATGACATCACTAATGAGCCAATTAATATGAATGGAGCGCGTACCACTAATCTAACGAACAAGAGGACACCATGTTGTAATTGATATGTATCACTATTGATGACAGTTAATAACTTAGCGTTACTAACTTGTTCTCTTTCCTTTTTAGAGAGTTTGAGCATCTTTTGATATAAGGATTCTCTAACTTCAGTGCCAACACTGACAGAGGCTACTGCAGCAATATATTGGCTAATCATGGTTAAGACGTAGCCAACAATACCCATGGCTAAAATAATAAAGCCGCCCACTAAAGCATCGCTAATAGAGTTGTTTGAAGTATTAAAAACTCTAATCAATGAAGCAATTGAAGATGAGATTTTATTAGGGATGTTATCAGGATTACCATATTGGTTTAAATCAATAATGGCTTTCATGAATAAAGGTATGAGCAAATCAAAGAATGCTTCAATAGCTTTAATAAATGGACCTAGGCCAATACTGAGGATATTGTGCTTATATGATTCAGATACTTTTTTAATCATCACCATATATAATATCATTTAATAGCAATTTTAATCGCTATTATTTATTTCTATAATCGTAAAAGTTGAATGTCATTCACTTTTTTTATATAATAGCAGCATGAAATTTGGAATTTTAGTTAAAAAAGTTAGACAAAGATTCAATCTAACGCAAAAAGAATTAGCGGACGCCCTCGGCTATTCTCATAAATCAATGATCTCTAAGATCGAAAAGGGCGAATCTGAAATGAGTTACGATAAAGCTGTTCTTCTCGTTGAGAAGTTTGGTTTAAACGCTAACGAATTATTTTTTGAAATTAATGAAGCACCAAGCTTAGAAGGTCGCGATAAGAAAATCGTTACCATCCAAGATATTTCCTGCTATGGGCAATGCTCTATCACTGTCGCATTACCTATTTTAAGTGCCTGTGGTTATGAAACTGCGATATTACCAACATCTATTCTTTCCACTCATACTTCTGGTTTCCATGGTTTTGAGTATAAAGATATGGATGAAGAGTTAGATAAGTTCCTTAAGCACTGGGATAGAGAACATTTAGGATTTGACGCTATCTATACTGGTTATTTAGGCAGTGTCTCTTTAGTGGATTTCACTTTAAGAGCGATTAAGCAATTAAAGAAAGAAAACTCCTTAGTAATCGTTGATCCTGCGATGGGTGATAAAGGTAAACTATATCCAGCATTTAACAATGATTACGCATTAAAAATGCGTGAACTTATCAAAGTAGCGGATGTTATCTTACCAAACATTACTGAAGCTGCTTTCTTAAGTGGTGTCCCATATAAAGAAAAATACGATAAAGAATATATCGAAAACTTAATTAGAGAATTAAGTAAATACACTACCGCTAAAATCATTCTCACCGATGTTTCTTTCCAAAAGAACAGCACTGGTGTTTATATCTATGATGATGGATATTTCCAATATTATAAGCATCGTAAAATCGGTGAAGGATTCCATGGTACAGGCGATATCTTCTCTTCTACCTTCGTCGCCTCTTATTTAAAGAACCATGAAGTATTTCTATCCACCAAATTAGCGGCGGATTATGTCTATCGATGTATTAACTACACCCAAGGTGATAAAGATCACTGGTACGGTGTAAAGTTTGAACCATTATTAAATGGTTTAGTTAACAAGTTAAATGACATTGAAAGGACAAATAGAAAAATGATTTATAAACATGTCGACGAAACAGTCGGAAAAACCCCATTAGTGGAACTCACTAACTATGAAAACAATTTAAAATTAAACGCTAGAATTATCGCTAAAGTTGAATACTTTAACCCAGCAGGTTCTGTCAAAGACAGAATTGCTAAAGCGATGATTGATAAGGCAGAAAAAGATGGCTTAATTAACAAGAACACCATCTTAATCGAACCAACAAGTGGTAATACGGGTATTGGTTTATCAATGATTGCCGCGGCTCGTGGCTATCGCTTAATCATCACCATGCCAGAAACTATGTCTATTGAAAGAAGAAACCTTTTAAAGGCATATGGTGCGGAACTCGTACTTACTGATGGCAAGTTAGGTATGAAAGGCGCTATCGCGAAAGCGGAAGAATTACATAAACAATATTCCAACAGCTTTATTCCAAGCCAATTCACAAACCCTGCTAACCCAAATGCCCACTATTTAACAACTGGTCCAGAAATCTTTGAGGAATTAAACGGACGCGTTGATATCTTTGTAGCCGGTGTTGGTACAGGTGGTACTGTCTCTGGTGTTGGTAAATACTTAAAAGAACAAAATCCAGATATTAAAGTCGTAGCGGTTGAACCAGAATCTTCGCCAGTCTTATCTAAAGGCACACCTGGTCCACATAAAATCCAAGGTATCGGTGCGGGCTTTGTTCCTCAAACACTTAACACTGAAATCTATGACGAAATCATCACTGTATCTAACGAAGATGCCTTCGCTACCGGTAAGGCCTTAGCAAGACAAGATGGCTTACTCGTCGGTATCTCCAGTGGCGCAGCTGTTAAAGCGGCAACCATTCTTGCTCAAAGAAAAGAAAATCAAAGCAAAACTATCGTGGTTCTCTTACCAGATACTGGTGAAAGATACTTATCCACTGATATGTTCAATGAAGAATAGTTAAAACAAAAACACAAGGGACGGGCATTAGTTTCGTCCCTTTTTGTTTGCTTTTTTAAATTCAGTTTTGGTTTAATGATTTTGCCGGATTCGCTATTATTGCGACTATTACTAGTCTGCAGGTCTCCGGCTTTTTTATTTCTTAGAATTAATGCTCTTGTTTAAGCACTTGCACATACTCATATAAGCGGTATCATCACCAACCAAACGAATCATATTATCAATACTTCTTGTTTGAACAGAGCCATTTTCATAACGAGTGATATCTTTTTCACCAATATCAAGGAACTTAGCGAGTTGTATTTGACTCATTCCTCTTTTAGCTCTTATTTCTTTGATTTCATAAGTGGTTAATAAGCCGACTTTTTTCTTATAAGCATCGTAGATGATAATATCATTTTCTCTTTCAATTTCATTAGATGAAAGCCAGGCACCACACTGCTTACAAACAAGATGAAAAGACGGGGCATTTACTTTAACGCCAGCGACAATATGCTCAGTTTCACCATCAACAATATAACCAGGCATTAATTCTTGGTCTTCAGGACAGTAACCCATATATTCTTTATTCTTATCAAGCATACATAATTACCTCACTTTCATGAAAACTAATCACTCTTACAACAACGTTTTTCTTATCATCGATTGTTAGTTTGATATAGCACCACTTCCCTCTTACATGTTTATGGAATTCATATAGATAGTTCTTTTTAATATCCCTATCAAGAAACGGTCCTTTGAATAAGAATTCCTTCCTAAGATTTCTTATTTCATCAATCGCTTCATCAATTGACATCTTAACTTCTCTGATGAATTTCTTATTCTTTCCATCAACACGCTCGACGATATAGATTGGATTGTTTTGGCAGAAGTTTATCACTTCGTCCACAGTATACTTATGGCTACTCATAATGTTTCACCATAGGTATCATTTGATACCATTATAGTATAGTTCTTTTCTTTTTTAAATAATGTTTTCATTAAAAAACCTCCTATTAATTAAATAGGGGGCTTTTTTCAATTTTGTCCGATAAAATTTAGAATTTCTTCTTTAAAGTGACAATATTCTTATGATTGATATAGTCATAGGCATATTCACTCATTAGTTTCTTAACGATTAAGATACCTAAGCCACCTTCTTTGCGTTTACTAATATTGCCTTCAAGTGGTTTATTATCAACAGAGAATGGATCAAACTTTTCAGCGCGATCGATAATAGTCATAACGAATTCATTTTGATCGACGTTATAAAGTAATCTGATGAAGATATCATCAGTAAACTCTGCATAGCCGTATTTAATAATGTTAGATAACATTTCATCAGCGACCACGCATAAGTTATTGATGAAGCCTGTTTCAATGTTCATTTCATGAGCGAAATCTTCAATGAGGCTAATCATCTTTGGAAGGTTCTCTTTTTCACCTTTAAAGATTTGTTCTTTGAATAAGTACTTATCACCGTGATACTTCATTGTGATATAGGTCATATCATCCGCTTGATCTTCACCATCAACGAATCTTTCAATATCATCTGTTAAGGTATGGTGTAATTCCACTAAGCAAGAATATGTTTTGTTATTGAAGACTGCTAGT
>JAFZLN010000104.1 GCA_017551465.1 Bacilli bacterium | reverse complement strand
TTCGAGAAGTTAACCAAGATTATGCAAGAGCAGACCAACTACAAATACCGCTATAAAGGTAAGACAGTTGAAGAAGCTCCAAACATTAATACAGGAACAAGTGATCTTGCTAAGAAGATTAACTTAATGGAGACAAAGGCTCCTAAAGATTATCTAGCTTACTTACAAGATGGTACAAGACCTGCTGCTGCAGATATTAGATTAATCAACGATTTATCTAAGAACTATCATCTTCCAAATCCAGTGATTAACGCAGTCGTTGATTACGTGCTCACGAAAGCGGATAACGTGCTCTCTAGAGCGTACGCGGAAAAAGTTGCTGCATCTCTAGTCAGAGAAAACGCTAGAACCGCCGTGGATGCGATGAACTACTTAAGGAAGATAGATAAGAAAACGCGCGGGAAGAAAATAACAAAGAAAATGGTGCTCCCAGTGGAGAGCATTAAAGAAAATAAAGAAAAACCTACTGATAAGTCCAAAGCTAATGATGATAGCGATTGGGAATTAGAGTGGGACAGATTAATGGATGAATTAAACGGAGGTGATGACGGTGGAAAGGCTTAAAGTTAACAATATGAAAATCACAGCAGATGATTCCTTATTGGATCAAATGAAAGAAGTGATTCACCAATGTCCAAAAGCAATCAAATATTGTAAGAGTTTAGGAATGAGCGATGAAGACATTGATTCTAACGTAATCAAAATCTATGATTTTGCAAGAGATATCAATTACTGCTCAAATTGTCCTGGACTAAAGCAATGTAAGAAAGAAAACGCTTACTTAACTAGTAAAGTAACATTCGCTAACGGTGTCGTGGAAACACAGCTTATTCCATGTCCAACACTTCTTAAGCGTGTCAGTTTTGAAAGACAATTCCTCATTCAAGATTTCCCAAATGAATGGTTAGATGTCACTATGCCTGAACTCGATAGAACTAAAGGTAGAGTCAAAGCCACTCAAGTTTATAACAAGTACATCAAGAATGAAGAAACCAACTGGATCTACTTAACTGGTGGTATGAGAAGTGGTAAGTCATACTATGCCGCGGCAATGGTTATCGACTTAGCCAAAAGAGAACTTAAAGGTAAAGTTCCAATCTGCTTCATGAACGCTTCAAAACGTATTCTTGAATTAAGTGACTTAAACAAGAAAAACAATGAAGAATTCAAGAAAAAATTAGAACAATACTGCACAGTTCCAGTCTTAGTTATCGATGACTTTGGTCATGAATTCAAGAACGATTTTATTAGAGACGCGATCGTCAATGAAATCATCTCATCACGTTATAACAAAAGACTCTTCACAGTCTTTACCAGTAACTTCTCATTAGATGAAATCGAAGTGCTCTATGAATGCAATTCAAAAGCCGGTGCGATTATGTCTAAGCAAATCGTGAAGACAATTAGATCGATGTGCGGTGAAGAAGTGGATTTAGGCGACTTAGCAATTTATCAATAATCGCTTTAGTATCTCTTCTTAAAACTGATACTGTATCGTTATTACTAACGATAAAGTCTATATCTAATCGATGTTCTTCGAACAAATTATTCTCATCATTAATGCGCTTTAAAAAAGCGCTTTTTTCTTGGTCTCTAACTTTTAATCTTTCAATTTGAATCTTCTCATCAATATCAACACCAATAATGACATCAAACATGTCTTGCATCTTGGCTTTGAAGAGAAGAGGAACTTCCGCCACTAGTAAAGGAGACTTACTAGCCTTGAAGGTAGATTCGATTTCCTTCTTCACTAATGGATGGACAATCTTCTCTAATCTATCTAAATCCGCTCCATGTTTAGCGATGTGTTCTCTTAGGTTTTCGACAAATGATTTTTCGCCTTTAACTTTGAGACGTTTATTGATTAAATCTTGGACCTCTTTTTTCTTATAGAGTTCATGGACGATTTGGTCAGAAGAAATAGTGCAATAACCAGCCTTAGCAAACTCATCTAACACAGTGGATTTACCTGAGGCAATCTTACCCACTATAGCGACTTTAATAGGGGTTCCAAGCTTGATTTGACACTTAGGACAATAGGTGGTTCCACGGCCATTTACGGCAATAAAGCGCATAAAAGCGTGACGTGAAACACACTTTTCACCTTTTCGACCATAAGCGAGGAGTTTTGTTTGGAATTCTCCTGAGATGTCTTTACCTGGATGATAGCTCTTAATCGTTGAGCCACCTGCTTTGATGGCTTCAGTAAGAATTCTCTTTGATTCTTTGATGATGGTTTCCCATTCAGATTTAGTGATATATTTCGCTGGAGTTAAAGGATGAATCTTACTAGCGAAAAGAACTTCATCAACATAGATATTTCCTAAACCAGTAATAAGCGTTTGAGTTAATAAAGCAGTCTTAATTGGTAAGCTAATCTTTTGACATTGCTTTACTAAGAAAGAAGCATCATCAACTTCAAAAGGTTCTGGCCCTAATTTAGCAATTTCTTTTTCTTTAAGATAGTTGGCCTCATCAGACATAATCATTCTGCCAAAGGATCTTGAATCGTCGTAGCAGAGTTTATGTCCGTTATCTAAGTGGAAGATTACACGTGCGTATTTAGTGTTTTCTTCACTTTCTAATAATTCGATATATTTACCTTCCATTCTTAAATGGGAGATGAGTACTTTATCATTAGTTAAATGGATGAGTAAGAATTTACCACGTCTAGTAATATTTAAAAATGTTTCATTTTTATAAAATGAAATGAATTCACTCTCTAGATTGTTGACAATGCTTTTTCTTAAGACTTCAACAGAAAGAATCTTACGATCTTTAACAATCGGTAATAAGACATTTTTAACTGTTTCTACTTCTGGTAATTCTGGCATAATTTTTAAACCTATTTTGCGTCGTACCAATCTCTACCGAATCCTCCATCAACTTCTAATGGAACATCGATAAATAAGGCGTTTTCCATAATATCCTTAATTAATTTATATGCAGTTTCTTTTTCTTTCTTAGGCACTCTAAAGATAAGTTCGTCATGGATTTGACAAATCATACGAGTTTCTAACTTATTATCAAGCAAAGCTTGATGGACTTTATTCATGGCGTATTTGATTAGGTCCGCAGCAGTGCCTTGAACAGGAGCGTTCATAGCCGCTCTCTTAGCAGATTCTCTCACGTTATAATTTGAGTCATGAAGTTCTCTTAAGTATCTACGTCTTCCTAATAATGTGGAGACATAGCCATCTCTAGTGGCGTCATTAACAATATGC
>JAFZLN010000103.1 GCA_017551465.1 Bacilli bacterium | reverse complement strand
TAGTTGTCATCATCCACTCGTAAGCAGGTAATGCAAGAATTACACGCTAGTGGGGATGGAACATCACAAAGGATTGACTTGGCAAAGAATTTTGCAATATCTAAAAGTGGTGAGCCATTAGTGCCAGAAATAAGATAGGCGTGAGAAAGCTGGCCTTTTTGTAATGAATTAACAAAGGTTTGATAAATAACCGGTTGATATTTCTTAAGGTATTTCTCTACTTGCATATTCTTGATAGCATCACATCAAGAGTGGCTTTAGCCACTTCCTCTTGACTCTTGCTAGCGTCTATAATGACGAAACGTTCTGGATAACGCTTCGCTAATTCCAAGAATGTGTTTCTCACAGTTTTATGGAATTCTAATTTTTCTAAATCTAAACGATTTACTTCTCTATTCGCATTAGCGGCGATTCTCGCTAAACCAATTTCTGGTTCAATGTCGAATAATAAAGTTAAATCTGGGAATGTTCCTTCAGTGGCAAACATATTAATGTTTAAGACGTTATCAACGCCTAAACCTCTTGCGCCACCTTGATAGGCTAAGGAAGAATCTAAGTAACGGTCACAAATAACAATTTTGCCTTCTTTTAAAGCAGGCCAAACCTTTTCAACAAGGTGTTGTCTTCTTGAAGCAGCATAAAGAAGAGCTTCTGTTCTTTTATCCATCGCGGTATTAGCTTTATCGAGAATAACGTTACGGATTTGCTCAGCGATTGGGGTACCGCCTGGTTCACGAGTACGGACAATTTGATATCCCATCTCCTCTAATTTGTTAACAGCGTAGTTAACCGCAGTTGTTTTTCCAGATCCTTCTGGTCCTTCAAGAGTAATAAACATAAATGTGCTCCCTCTTATAGTTTTCTTCTTCCCTCAACAGCCTTAGATAATGTTAAGGCGTCAGTGTAATCTAAATTTCCACCCATTTGTAAGCCATAAGCTAATCTAGTAACGACATCGACTTTGTCTTCGATTAACTTGGCAATATATAGAGCGGTAGTTTCCCCTTCAATTGTGGGGTTAGTGGCGATAATCACTTCTTTGAAGTGGTGTTCGTCTAATCTCTTTAACAACGCAGTGATGTTTAAATCATCTACGCCATTGCCTTTGCTTAAAGAGATAACCCCGTTTAAGACGTGGTACAAACCACGATAATATTCAGCGTTTTCAAATGCGATGACGTCTTTAGGGAAAGAGACGATCATTAAAGTGTCTTGATCACGCTCTTTATCATCGCAAATAACGCACTTTTCACCCTCGGTTAAAAAACCGCAAATAGGGCAGACGTGTATGGATTGTTTAAGGTTTTTAATCGCATCAGAAAACTCCGCTAAGTCATCATCTTCCATGTTGAGCATCGCATACGCCATACGTTCTGCGCTACGACGACCAACACTTGGTAACTTAGCTAAAGATTCTTCTAAACGAATAAGAGCCTTTAGTTTTTCCATAATTAGAAACCGAAACCTCCAGGTTGACCGGTAATACGTTCATTAATGGCTTCACTTTCTTCGTCGATTTGAGCCATTGCTTCATTAATTGCTAGAGCAATCATATCTTGAATCATTTCTTTATTTTCTGGATCAAAAGCATCGTTATCGATTTCGATAGATTTGATTTCCTTATTGCCGAGAACAATGACTGTCACAGCGCCACCTTTAGCGACTTTGAATTCTTTTTGTGCTAACTCGGCTTGTGCTTTTCTAAGTTCTCTTTGCATTCTTTGGGCTTGCGCCATCATTTGTTGCATGTTCATAGTGTTATTCTCCTTCGAATTCTATGTTGATTGTATCTGGCTTTGGTAGTTTACCAAGTTGGTAACTATTCATGTAGTTTTGTTGCCATCTAATTGAATCTTTTCTACTAACAGCGTAGACAAACATTTTCTTATTGAAGACAGATTCAATGACATTTTGAATGGCTTCTTGATTTTCTAATAAGTTAGCTTTTTCTGCGATACTTGGGAATTGATATTCAACCACGAGTACTTTTGCAGAAGCCACTAATGGGCGACCATCTGCCAACATCGTCGCGGCTCTACCTAATTCTGGATGAGCAATTAACTTTTTAATTGAAGACCAGTTATCGATTAATGAATTCTTGATGTCTTTCTTGGAAATAACCATGATTTTAAGCATTAAGTCATCATCAATGAAGAATGAGCCGTCTTTCTTGGTGTTCTTAATTGCTAGAACGTCTTTAGAAAGAACGATTTCAGGCGCTGCTGTTTGTGGTTCTGGTTCAGGCTGATCAAGCAAGGATATAATCTCTTCTTGTTTTGGCGCTGGAGCAGGTTCTGGCTTTGGCTGTGGCACTGGCCTTGGAGCAGGTTCTGAAGCAGGCTTTTCATATACAGGTTCCACTGGTTTTGGTTGAGCGACGTTCGCTGAACCATCTTTTTTAGTGGCCACTAGTTTAAGAATTGTGACCTCAAAAAGTGGAATGATTGAGTTAACGGTTTTGTAATCCTTTTGCGCACCCATAATGATATCAATCATCTTCAAAGTTTCATCGATATCGAGGTGTTTGAAGAATGAAGCGGCTTCTTGTTCAGTTAAGATTTCTAAACAATCGATATTACGGGAAGATTGATAAATCAATATATCCTTTAATATTAATAATAAGTCGTCAGTTAATCTCTTGATGTCAGTGCCTAAAGAAACATAACGATTGATTCTTTGTAAGACATCGGAAACGTCCTTACTAATAATTGAATTTAACAAGGCAATTTTCTCTTCCTTAGATTCAAGCGCAAAGATATCTAATATGTCTTGAACTTCAAGCTTATTACCAGAATAGGCTAAGACTTGATCCAAGATTGATAAGGCGTCACGCATACCACCATCTGCTAGAGAGATGATAATTTTGATTGCTTCTTCGTTATAAGCGATACCTTCTTTTTCTAAGACGCTTCTTAATCTGTTGTTGATATCATCATCACTTAACTTAGTGAAGTCATATCTTTGGCAACGAGAAAGAATGGTAGGAAGGATTTTATGTGGTTCAGTTGTGGCTAAGATAAAGATGACATGTTCTGGTGGCTCTTCTAATGTTTTTAATAAAGCGTTAAAAGCGCCTGTAGAAAGCATATGAACTTCGTCGATAATATAAACTTTATAACAGCCTAAGATTGTGCCGTATTTAACTTTATCAATTAATTCTCTGATTTCATCAACACCGTTATTGCTTGCGGCGTCCAACTCGATAACATCAGGATGAGTGCCATCAATAATTGCTTTGCAGTTTTTGCATTCATTGCACTGACAGCCAATACCTTCATCACAGTTAAGAGCCTTTGCTAATAACTTAGCCATCGTGGTTTTGCCTGTACCACGTGGACCTGCGAATAGGTAGGCGTGAGCTAACTTTCTGGTCGCCAAAGCGTTCTTTAAAGTCTTGACGATATGTTCTTGTCCAGCGACTTCTTCAAAAGTACTAGGACGATATGTTCGATACAATGCTTTATAAGCCATATAAAATCACCTGTGTTAAGTATATAACAAAGCCCACCATAAAGAAACGTTAATATTCTATTAATGGAAATATTTCGTTGTTTGCCTAAAACAATAGTTATGCTACAATACATAACGGTCAGAGGAATTGATTATGGAATAAATCATGCGTCAACGTCTCATCGCCGCTGAAAAACGTCTCAAAGAAATAGACGAAGAATTAGTGAGCGAAGATATCATGAAAAACATCTCTAAATTTAGAGAAATATCAAAAGAAAGAGCAAACTTGGATCCTCAAGTGGCTGCTTTTAATCAATATAGAAAAAATGAGGAAGATCTTGAAGCCGCAAAAGAAATGGCACATGATTCTGATCCAGATTTAGCAGAAATGGGCAAAGAAGAAATCAAACGCCTTGAAGCTGAACAAGAAAAACTCATTGAAGATTTAAGAGAAATGCTCCTTCCAAGAGATCCTAATGATGATAAAGATATTATCGTTGAAATCAGAGGCGCTGTTGGTGGCGATGAAGCCAACATCTTCGCTGGTGACCTTTTCAGAATGTACACAAGATATGCTGAAGCCCAAGGTTGGAAGATTCAAATCTTAGATGAAAACCCATCAGAATCCGGTGGCTTTGCTCTTATTTCTTTCAAGATAAGCGGTAACCGTGTCTTCTCAAAACTCAAATTCGAAAGTGGCGCGCACCGTGTTCAACGTGTTCCTAAGACAGAAGCCTCAGGTCGTATTCATACAAGTACTGCTACTGTCCTTGTTATGCCTGAAGCGGAAGAAATCGATATTCAAATTAATCCTAACGACTTACAAGTCGATACATATCACTCACAAGGTGCGGGTGGTCAAAACGTTAACAAGACCGAATCCGCAGTTCGTATTACTCACATCCCAACTAGTACAGTTGTGGCATGCCAAACTGAAAAATCTCAAATCCAAAATAGAGAAATTGCTATGCAAATGTTACGTACAAAGATGTACGCCAACATGTTAGCTGAACAACAAGAAAAGATAGGTAATGAACGTCGTTTAAAAATCGGTACTGGTGAAAGAAGTGAAAAGATTAGAACTTATAACTATCCACAAAACCGTGTGACCGATCACCGTATTGGTTTTACTATTCAAAAATTAGACCGCGTTATTGAAGGTGAATTAGATGAAGTTATTGAAGCTTTAATTCACTACGATCAATCCGCAAAAATGGCGGGCGAGTAATAATGTCCACTAATCGCGAACTGCTCTTTAAATATAAAAAAGAAGGCATAAGTGATGCAGTTATTTACTTTGCTTTAGAAGAATGCAATGGTTTCGACCATCTTCTTTTATCACAAAATTTAGATAAAGAGATTAAGGATGAAAAAAGATTCATTGAAGCGATGAATCGCTATATAAATGGAGAGATGATTGAGTATGTTTTTAACAAAGCATATTTTTTGTCTAAATCTTTCTACGTTAATAAGAATGTTTTAATTCCAAGACAAGAAACTGAACAATTAGTGCTAAACACCGCAAAAATAATTAAAGATACGTTTAATAAAGACAATCTTAAGATTGTGGATATCTGTACTGGCAGCGGCTGTATTGGCATTAGCCTTGCTCATATTTTTAATAATGCTTCAGTGACTTTATCTGATATTTCAGAAGAAGCACTAGAAGTCGCTAATAAGAATATCGAAGAACACAAACTAACAAACGCCAGTGCAGTTCAAGGCGATATGCTAGAACCATTTATTAATAACAATTTTAAAGTTGATGTTATTGTCTGCAATCCACCTTACATTGAAAATGAATCCACAATTGATGAGAAGACTTGGAAACAAGAACCACATCTTGCATTACTAGCAAAACCAGGCACCATG